>JAPKZL010000029.1 GCA_026393795.1 Candidatus Aminicenantes bacterium
GATACCACAGAAGCAAAGTTTCGTCCGGGATGGCCGCGAACACGTTGATTAACGCGTCGTAGCGCCGAAAGCTCTTGGGATCGAAAAAAATGCCGTTGCCATTTTCAATGACGGAGAACTTTTCGCCGGGAGCCAGGAAAGCCAGCTGCACGGTTGGGCTCTGCCCCTGGGCCACGTTGTCCACGGCGGCCACCAGTGATCGCAGAAGCTCCTTTTGCCGGCTCCATTCGCGCAACCGTTCGGGGACCTGAGCCGCGGCGATCAACTCCCTGACCGGCGCATCGCTCTGGTTCAGGTCGAGTTTCAGGGGGGAATAGTCCGCGGCGGCCGGCGCGGGCAAGGCGGGTTCAACCGTTGGTTGGGCTTCCCGTGTCGTGAGTTCCGTTTTGTCCGGGGATTTTTCCCTGGCCTGGGGAGCCAAAAATAAAAAGTAGACCAGGACCAGGATGGCCAGCACCGTCACTGCCAACGCGAACCACATGACTTTTTGATAGGTCGGCATAGTTTCACCTCTCCTTGTCGGAATGGGCCTATTCTAATTTAATGGCGCGAGTCTGTCAACGGATGAACGGGCATGAGCGCAATGAATGCCAGCTCGCGGTTGTCCCGGTCCAAGGTTATTTTCTGCAGCGCCAGCCGGGTGAGCGGATGGCGGCGTTTGATCAGCAGGGTTTCGCCAAACCGGTTTTTTAAGCGGAAAGCGGCTGCCAGGCCGCGCCCGCCGACCATGCCCACGGACAAGGTGATGGCTGGGGCAGCGGGGGTTGTTGCCGCCATTTTTTGTTGCCACAGCTTTTCCAGTTCGCGGCACAAGACATTCTCCTCTTCGCTCAAGCGGCTGGCATTGATGATGCGGGCCACGGCCGGGGCAAACCGCTTCTGAATGCCGGCAAGCGCACGCCGGCAGACTCCCCATTTTCTATGTGGCTTTGCCTTTGTCGCCGCATTGGCGTTCAGGGGGACGAGAGGCAGGCCCAGGTGGTTGATGAGAAAATCCTTTTGCCGCGCGCTGAGCAGCAGAATGTTTTTTCCCGGAACGCTGAAGCGGCCCGCCCGGCTGTCGTTGTCGGTGAAAGACAACGCACCTTTTGCGGCGGCATGGCGCACCTCGGCCAGGCTGAGCCTGCGGCTTGAGGCGCGCAGGCGGAAAGGGGCGCAGAGCGACAGCAGGGAGTAATCCCCTTCTGTGCGTGCCTGCCTGAAAAGCAGGTCCTCGATGCGGGACTGGAAATGGTCCGGAAATTGATCGTAGTTCTCCGCCAGCCAACGGTACAGCCGGCGGGCGCCGGCGGCCATGGCGGCAATGGCCGGAGGCGCCGGCACGGAATCGGTTTCCAGGGCAGCCGTGAAGACCATGCCCTGAACCGGGGCGACGGCCAGTACCTGCCAGGGAATGCCCTGGTCGAGCAGCCAGATCCGGCAGACGTCGCCCTGGGCGGGAACAGCCAGCCGTGACCGTTCCGGTTTTTTTCCGCCGTTGTCGCCCAAGCTCACCAGACAGTCTTTCAGCAACTGCTTTTTTTTAAGCGGCCGGCCGTTGATGACGATCTCGCCAGCGACCGCGGCCGCTGCGCAGAGCTCGGCCAGGAGCGCTCTCTCTTCCGCGGCCGGACCGCGGCGGCGCCTGATGGTGATGCGGGTGCCGCGGGGCCATGAATTGCCGTCGCGCAGTTCGCTGCGGCCGGCGGCGATGCTCAGCGTACCCTTGGCGGCTTGGCCGGAATTTTCGATCTGAACGGCGCGGATTCCCGGGCAAAAAACGGCCAGGAGGCCTATGCCCGGCCGGCCGGCATCCTGCAGGCTGGCCATGGCCTTCTCCCTGGCGACGGCATCCTGGCTGCCGTTCCCCAGGCAAGCCAGGGCGCGCCACTCCTCGCAGCCAATGCCGGCTCCGTCATCGGCGATCTCGATCCGTTCGCTGTCCACTCGGATCGAGATCGCGGCCGCCGCCCTTTTCAGAGCGCTGCGGACCAGCTCCACCGGCAGCAGCGCCGGCGAGGGGAACATGTTGGCCGTCAATTTTTGCAGATGGGCGTCGGCATCGATGGAGAGCAGTTCCGTCAGGATCAAGTCCGGAGTCGAGCGTTCGGAGTTCGGCGTAGCACGAATCATCTGCCTTTTTTGGCGGATATGATTTGTCTGTCCACCCGGTGGAGTTAAGGACAATTCCCTCGCATTCTTATTCTTCACTCTGAACTCCCAACGCCGAACGTCTTCACTTCTTTATCCCTCGGTATTCGCGCAGCAGCCGGCGCGCCGATTTTTTCAGCAACGTTTCCGGGTTGGTTGCGGGAAGCAATGATTCGCCATGCAGCGTCTGCAGGAACCGGAGAAGAGCCAGCGGGCGATTTTTTTTGAAAAGCTCCGCCAGTTCATTGAATCGTTTTCCCGTTGGATTGACGGCGATGAAGCGTTGCGGGAAGAACAGGCCCTTCTGCCTGGGCACTGCCGGGAGGGAAACGGCAAGCAGATCGGCTTGCTGCAGGCCCGGAGCCAGCAGACAGATCGTCGGCCGGGTGAATTTTCTATATAAAAACTTGTTGACCGAGGCCAGGAAATCGTCGCTGCCCGCCCCGGTCCGGCCTGGCGGTTGCGCCGGCCCTCTGTGGCCTGGCGGCTGCGCCGCCCCCCTGTGGCCCGGCGGCTGCGGCCGCAGCCGGTAGAGCAGGTCAAGGTTGACGGCGCCGGGGAGGAGGTTGAGCAGTGGGGCGAACAGTTTTGCATGCAGGTCGAGGATCGGGAGCCCCCGGTCTTTCAAGGCCGCGGCCAAGGGATTCTGGCTGGTGGCGACCAACAGGCGGTTGCGGCGAAGCAGCGCCAGGGCGCGGCGAATGCTCATCGGCTTGCTGCCGACGGTCGGCAGGAAAGGGTGATCCCATAAGGGATTTTCCCGGCCCCATTTCTCGGGCTGCAGCAGCGCTTGCTGGATAAGCGGCAGCAGGAGTTCCTTGCCGGCATCGGAGGTCATCCCGGCCATTCCGGAAGGCAGGACGAGGCTGGATCTTCTTCTATAAACAGCGGCCAATGACAGCAGCATGGCCATCACCGCCAATCCAAGCGCGAGCAAGCCGAGCCGGCTGCCGTTACCTGGCCCCGATTCGGGGGAAGGCAGGGCAGGAGACTCCTGCGAAGCTTGGCCCGGCACTGCGGCCGCTTGGGGCGGCGATAATGCGCTGGCCGCGCCGGCGCTGGGGTCAATGATTTGCCAGCCGCCGTCGAAATACTCGCTCCAGGCGTGCAGTCCCGGCAGAATGCGGCCCCGGCTGCCAACCAAGCCGATGACCATCCGGGCCGGAATGCCCAGCTTCCTCAACAGCAGTACATTGAAGCCGTTGATGATGTCGCAATCGCCGCGACCGATGGCCAAAACTCCAGCCAACCACGACTGCCCGGCGGGGCGCCGTTGATAGGCCTGCGCCGTGAACAACGACGTGTCATAGCGGATGGATTCCCGGGCCAGGGCGCTGGCATGGGCCACTTTTTCGGCCGGGGCGAGGGAGTTCGCTTTGGCCAGGGATCTTGCCAACGCCGGCGGCAATTCCAGTTCCTCGGGCAGGGCGGTCAGGCGTGCGCTTTCGACCGGGGTCAGTTCCCGGACCCGTGCCAGCGGACAGGCATTGTAGGTGATCTCGCCGGCTCCGGCCGGAACTTCGGTTCCGTACTCGTCCTGGGCATTCGCGTCCAGGGCGAGGCGCTGCCTGGCGGCAAAAAAAAGACTGTCCGGATCTATGGCGTATCCCGGCGGAACGGGCAGCAGCGTCCGGCCGGCTTCGGTCGCGGCCAGGCGTATGCGGATAACGTTTTCCGGCTCGCAGCCCTGGAACGGCGGCGGCACCGTGACCCAGCCGGGGCGGCGGATGAAACCGGCTTTCAGGTCATAATCGGCGGCGACGAAAACCTTGAACCAGCCGGGGACGGGCGGGGAGTAGGCGAAACGCGCCGAAGCTTGCGAGGACGATATCGCCACCGCCGCGCCCGGGTAGTTGATGGCGTCGTCGCGCAGGCTGAAAAAAAACGGGCGGGCAACGGTGCGGCCCGGGAAGAAACGACTTAAAATCACGATCTCAAGCGGCAGGATGACCAGCAATGACAACAGCAGCGGTTTCCAGCCCGGACGCGCCAGACGGCCGAACAAAGAGCGCGGGATTTGACCCAGGCGCTGGTACCATTTCCTGGGGAAAGCCCTTTCCAGGGAATCCGCCAACAGCCGGCGCAGGGCTTTTTCGGCGCGGCGGCGGACATTCCACAAGGCCCTGTTTTCCAGGACCAGGTTGCGGGAAAAAGTGACATCGAGACGGTTGCCGTTGAGTAGGAACACCGGGGCAAGGCCCTGGCCGAGGGCGATCGGGCTTGGGGGAATGGCCTGCAGGTGAGACATCTGCTCCAGCAGCGCCCCTTCCCAGACCGGCAGGCCGCGGGCGAACAGCCGCACCCGCGGGTTCTCGTCCACCGCTACCGCGCCTTCGACCGCGCCGTCATGAAATGCGTAACTGAGCGGACCGGGCAGGCTCATGGGCACGGTCAGGTTTTGGCCGTGAAAATAAACGGGCAGGAGCGTGCCCAAACGGTCGTTGCGGCGCAGGAAACCGCAATACGCACGTAGCGCGTGTTCCGCTTCCTGGGAGAATTCGGCCTCGGTTGCGAAAACGGCCGGCCGGGTCAGAATCACTGTGGTGCCCGGCCGGTCCAGCGGACAGACAGTGGGCCGGGCCCTGAGCTCGGCGTCCATAACGACGGCCCACGACTCCTTTCCGCACCGCGATTGCAGGCAGATCTGGCTGGGCTGGAAACGCAGGATGGTCCAGAAGCCGATGCCGTACTTGCCGGCGGACATCTTGTCTCCGCTCTTGTGTGAGGCGTACAAGCGAAAAAGGAAGCGGCGGGCGTGAGCCAAGCGCATGCCCCGGCCGTCATCGGCGAAAGTCAGGCTCTCCAGCCCGTCGGCGCTCCTTTGCGCCTCGACGCGGATGGCCTTGGCCGAGGCATCGCGGCTGTTCTGGGCGAGTTCGCGTAGAAAAAACCAGGGATCGTCGCCGTAGGTTCTGGTGACCGCTTCGGCCAGGCCGCGAAAATCCTTACCCAGCATGGGCAGGGGCGGTCAGTTCATTTTGCGGATGCGCACGTCGATGCCGTCAGGGTCGCTTTTCAGAAGCTCGACCAGTTGCCTGGGATCGCTGCTGCCGTAATGGTAGGGATAGAGGATCCGCGGCTTGAAGGCTCGGGCGGCTTGGGCGGTCATTTCCGGGGTCATGGTATACGGCAGGTTCATGGGCAGAAAGGCGACGGCGATATCCTTCAACGCGGCCATTTCCGGGATGTTTTCGGTGTCGCCGGCCACATAGACGCGCCAGTCGGAAAAAGCGAAGACATAGCCGTTTCCCTCGCCGCGGGGATGAAAGGGAACGCCGTTGTCCCTTTTGTGGATGACATTGTATGCCGGCACGACGGAAACTTCGATGCCGTGGGTGGTGATGCGATCGCCGTTCTTCAGGACGTGGCTGGCGGCCGGGTAGGGCTGGCAGGAGGCGCTGAGAAAGATCTCCGTATTCTCCTTGCGCAAGCTTTCGATGGCCGCCGCGTCAAAATGGTCCTGGTGCTGGTGGGTGATAAAGATGAGGTCGGCCTTGGGCAAGCGGCTGAAATCGGTCAGCGCCCCGAAGGGGTCGATGTAGATCGTCCGGTCCTGGTAGGTGAAAAGGAGAGAGCCGTGGCCAATGAAGGTGATTTTCAGCTCGCCGGCCGCGGTCTTGAAAACGTCGGTGGCGAAATTCTCCTGTCCCGGCGTACTCATGCTGGCCATGAAAAAAATTCCGCAAAGGAGCAAACGCAACATGGGATCCTCCTGGTCAATGGCAGCGCCATTTTATTTTGACGGCCTTACTTGATTTGTTGCCGGAACTGGATGAGCCGCTCGCGATGCTTCTGGTATTCGACACTGAACTGCTGGTAGATTTGCCTGCCTTCCGGCGTATCGCCCTTAATGATTTCATAGAATTTTTTCTTGGCCAGCGAATCCTCGATGCCGGTGGCATTGCCCAGGGCGGTCTGCAGCGTCACCAGGTGGGTTTGCGCCGCCAGTATTTGCGCCTTGACGAAATTCAGCGACGTGCGGATGGCTTCGATGTTGAAGCGGTCGCGGTTGTATTCGATCGCGCCGCTCTTGATCTTTTCGATGGTCGAGCGCACCCATTCGGTATTTTTCCTCTCATCATCGGCCATGGCGACCCAGAACACTTCATAATCGGGGAATTTTTGACTGTAGACCCAATAGAGTTCCATGACGGCTGACTCGAATTCGGCGACAAGCTCGATCTTGCTGATTTGAAAACCCGAAAGTTCCATGGCTCACCTCCACGCCGCCGACATTCCATTGGCAAACAGATTCCGTTTATTATAAACACAGGCGCCGGAGCAAGTCAATGCGCGGGATGTTTTGACATTCCGGCCGGTATTTGATATAGCATCACTACGCTGAGGTTCTCCGAAGCGTCGAGTGATGCTATAATTGGAGCCAAATGAAATTATCCGCAATCAAGAAAAATTGGAAAATGCTTGCCGGTATCGCGCTCAGCGTCCTTTTCATTTTTCTCGCCTTTCGCCAGGTCGACTTCAGCCAGATGGGCCGGGCCTTCGCTAGTGCCGATTACTGGCTGCTCGTTCCAATCCTGGCCGTCATTTTCCTGGGCCTCTTGCTGCGCGCCTGGCGCTGGCAATACCTGCTGGCGCCGATCCGGCTGGTACCGCTGCCTGGCCTGTTCGCCTCCCTGGTCATCGGCTACATGGCCAACACCTTTCTGCCGGCCCACCTGGGCGAAGTCATCCGCGCCTATCACGCCCGCAAAAAAACCGGCATCGCCGCCAGCGCCGTCTTCGCCACCATCGTCGTTGAACGGCTGCTCGATATCTTCGCGCTGCTGCTGCTTATGGGCCTGGCCCTGGTCGTCTTCCCTTTTCCCGGCTGGGTGCAGAAGAGCGGCGCGATCATGCTCGTTCTGGTCGTGGTCCTGTTCACCCTGCTGCTGCTGATGAAAAAATACCGCCGGCAAACCATGGCCGTCAGCGGCCGCCTGACCTCTTTCTTGCCCGCAGCTGTCTCGGCCAAAGTCAACGAACTCCTGGACCAGTTTCTGAACGGCATCGTCCCTTTGAAAGCGGCCGGTCTTTATCCGCTGGTTGGCGTTTTGTCCATCGCCATATGGGATTGCTACGCGATCACGTTTCAGCTGCTGTTCATCGCTTTTCATTTTGTCAACTTGTACCATCTGCCCTGGACAGCCGCCCTGGTGGCATTGGTCATCACCACCATCAGCGTCGTCGTCCCGTCATCGCCAGGCTATATCGGCTCCTACCATTTCCTTTGCCAGCTTTCCCTCGGCCTCTTCGCCATTCCCAAGGGGCCGGCCCTCTCCTACGCCTTCGTTCTGCATGGCATGAACATTTTCCCGGTCTTTTTCCTTGGCCTTTTCATCCTCAGCCGCGAGAAGATCAGCCTGAGGTCGTTTGCCAGGGAAAAACTGGAAGCGGGGGAGTAAATGGCCTCCCGTGCGGAGCGTACGGCGGTCCTGACCGTTGACGTGGGCAACAGTTCGACCGCCTGCGCCGTTTTCAAGGACGAGGCCATTGTTTACCGGCGCCATATTCCCACCCCGAAAAAATGGCCGGCCGGCCATCTGCGCCTCCTGCTGGGCGAGGGCTGGCGAAAGAAAATAACGGCCGTCATCGTATCGTCGGTGGTGCCGCCGCTGAACCGGGCCCTGGCGGCGGACTGCAAAAAAATACTCGCCCAGAAGCCCCTTTTCATCAGCCACCGCACCGTGACCGGGATCAGGCTGAGGATCGACAAACCGTCGGAACTGGGCGCCGACCGCATCGCCGACTGCCTCGGGGCGCTGAAATTTTTTCCGCCGCCGCTGATCGTCATCGATTCGGGGACGGCCACCACCTTCGACCTGGTCAACAAAAAAAAGGAATATTGCGGCGGCTCCATCCTGCCCGGCATCACCATCGCCGTCAGGAGCCTGGCCGAGAACACGGCCAAGCTGAAGAACATCGCTTTTGCTGTTCCCGCCTCGCCCGTGGGCACCAACACGGTCGACAGCATTCGCGCCGGAATATTTTTCGGCACCGTCGGGACACTCAACCACCTGATCGCCCTTTACCGGCGGGTGCTGGGGCCGGAAAGCAAGGTGATCGCCACCGGCGGTCTGATCCGCTATTTCAGGGGCCGGGTGTCCGCCATTGACCGCTTCGAACCCGACCTCCTGTTTTACGGCCTAAAACGCATCCATGATCTGCAGCCATAGCCAGCATGACGGCAGCCAGCGACGATTACAACTATATTATCAGGATCATCCAGTTCCTGGACAGCCAATTTGCCATCCGCTTTTTCATCAGCAGCAAGGATTTTGACATCCTGTACCGCTGGTGGGAGAAGCGCATTCCCTTTGCGGTGGTCAGCTCGGCGATGCGCCGGGTGGTCGAGCGCCGTTCGCCGCATAAGCCGCCCATCGCCTCCTTTGCCGTTTTCAGCCACGAGGTGCGCCGGGACTACCAGTCGTTTCTGAACCTGAGCATCGGCCGCGAAAGAGGCGAACACCGGGAGGAACACGACCAGGTGAAGACGTTCCTCAAAAAACTCCCCGAGCCGCTCGATTTTTTAAAAGACGATTTCGAGCGGCTGGGCGCCGAGTACGCCCGCAACGGCAGGGCCGACGCCGGTCCGCTCCATGAAAAACTGCTGCACCATTTTCGAAACGACGCCGAACTGAACGCCAAGTGCGACTGGTTCATGAAGAATCTGGCCCCGGCGTTGCGCCGCCCGGAGATCGGGGCAACCTACCGCCTGAATTACCTGCTGCACAAGTTCTCCATTCCGAGTTTTGATTGAATTGTTCAGGATTTTTATCTTTATTTTATGGACTCTTGCATATTTTTGCTTTTTGAACAAAATGATGTTAATTTAGCTTTAATAGTTGTCCATTTTTTCGTGGACAGATCAATTACAGGAGTAAAAGCAGATGAGAGAATCCCCCAGGACAAAAGCTGAATTGATTGCGGAAATATCAGAATTAAAGCAGAAAATTAAGAAACTGGAGAAATCAGAAGCAAAGCGCAAGCAGGCCGAGTCCCAAATGGAGGCTGCGCTCGAAGCCATGAAAAACAGCGAGGGAAAATACAGGGGCTTGACAGAAAACATCAACCTGGGAATTTATCGGAATACCGTTGGGCCTGAAGGAAAATTCATTGAAGCCAATCCCGCCATCGTCGCCATGTTTGGGTTTAAAAGCAAAGGGGAATTCCTGGCCATAAACGTTTCAGACCTGTACCAAGATTCAAAAGACAGAGAAAAATTCAATAAAAAAATGCTCAAAGAAGGGGTTGTCAAAAGCGAGGAATTGTGGCTGAAAAAGAAAGACGGAAGTATCTTTGTCGGGTCCGTGTCTGCGGTGGCCATCAAAGACGAGCGCGGGCGGGTGAAATACTATGATGGCATCATCGACAACATCGACAACCGCAAGCGAGCGGAGTCCCAGGTAAAAGCCGCGCTCGCGGCCCTGCGCGAGAGCGAGGAGCGCTTCCGGACATTGTATGAGAATTCTACCCTGGGGATATACAGAAGCACTCTGGATGGCAGGGTTCTGCTGGCTAACCCCGCTCTGGTCAGGATGCTTGGCTACTCATCTTTCGCTGAACTCACAACCAGGGACCTTGAAAAAAACGGTTTCGAGCCTGCCTATCCCCGATCGCGGTTCATTGAAATGATCGAAAAGGAAGGCGAGGTCAAGGGATTGGAATCCGCCTGGACACGAAAGGATGGAGTCATAATTTTTATCAGGGAAAACGCTGCCGCGATCAAGGATGCGCAAGGCAAAACCCTGTATTACGACGGGACGGTTGAGGACATCAGCGAGCGCAAGCAGGCGGAGGCGGATTTGGTAAAAAGTAAGGCATTGCTTAGCGATACCGAGAAAATGGGCAAAATTGGCGGTTGGACATTCGATGTGGAAACCATGACTCAAACCTGGACAGAGGAAACCTTCCGTATCCTTGAAATTGATTTGACCAACGGCGAGCCGAAAGTGCCCGAGGGTTTAGAATTTATAGCTCCCGCCTTTCGACCGCTGGCCGAAAAAGCCATCCAGCGGGCTGTTGAATTCGGCGAACCGTATGATCAGGAATGGGAAATCATTACTCAGAAAGGAAACAAACGCTGGGTCCATGCAGTTGCAACAACTCATCAGGAACAGGGTAAAACCAAAAGTGTATCGGGGTCCTTTCAGGACATTACCGGGCGTAAGCTGGCGGAGTCTCAAAGAGAGGTTGCGCTGGCGGCGTTGCGCGAGAGCGAAGCACGGCAGCAATTGATTCTGGCAACGTTGCCCATTGCGAGCTACACCTCTCCGCTTGATCCGGCAATCGATGCTTCCTGGGTCAGTGGCAATGTTGAAAAAGTAACCGGTTTTACCGTTGAGCAATACTTGGCTACGAAGGATTTCTGGAGAAATCGTTTGCATGCGGACGATCGCGAAAGGGTGTTGGCTGCCTACAGGAATCAGGCAGCGGGTGATGAGATCGTTCTTGAGTATCGCTGGTTGTGCAAAGATGGAAATTACAAATGGTTTCATGATCGAACCATTAAAAAACATACCCAGCAGGGGATGCAGTACTTCGGCATCATTCTTGACATCAGCGAACGCAAGTAGGCGGAGGCGGAAAAGCGAATCCTGGAAGAGCGCCTGCAATGGGCGGAAAAAATGGAGGCCATCGGCA
The DNA here is from genome assembly GCA_026393795.1 of Candidatus Aminicenantes bacterium. NCBI lineage: Bacteria > Candidatus Aminicenantota > Candidatus Aminicenantota bacterium. The sequence goes on from JAPKZL010000029.1 coordinate 10,771, forward strand.
CGTTGGCTGGCGGCATCGCCCACGACTTCAACAATCTGCTCATGGGAATTCAGGGCTATGCGTCCATGACATTGACCAATCTCGATCCCGCCAATCCCAATTTTGAGAGGCTCAAACGGATCGAGGAGCAGGTGCAAAGCGGGGCCGATTTGACCCGGCAATTGTTGGGGTTTGCCCGCGGGGGAAGGTATGAGGTCAAGCCCACCGACATGAACGACATTATTGAAAAGACATCATTCATGTTCGGCAGAACCAAGAAGGAAATATCCATTTATCGCAAAACCGGGAAGGATATCTGGCGCGTGGAGGTGGACCGGGGGCAAATGGAACAGGTATTCGTGAACCTGTATGTGAATGCCTGGCAGGCCATGTCCGGGGGCGGGGAGATATATTTGGAAACGGAGAATGTTCTCTTGAATGATGAAAAGGCGCTTCCTTACTCCGTCAAGCCTGGGAAATACGTGAAAATAACGGTCACCGATAACGGCAGCGGCATGGACGAGAAGACCCGCTTGCGCGTCTTTGATCCCTTTTTCACGACCAATGAGATGGGCAGAGGAATCGGTTTGGGACTGGCCTCGGTCTATGGGATCATCAAGGGTCACCAGGGCATGATCAATGTGTACAGCGAACCCGGCCACGGAACCACATTCACCATCTATTTGCCTGCCTCTGAGAAGGACGTGGTCAAGGACGAGCCGCCGTCCAAAAAAATCGTCAGGGGCACGGAGACCGTTTTGCTGGTGGAGGATGAAAAAACAGTTCTGGACGTGAGCAAGGAAATGCTGGAGGCCTTGCAGTACAAGGTCTATACTGCCGACAGCGGGCAGGAGGCGATCGCTGTCTACACGGAAAAAAAAGGGACCATCAATCTCGTCATACTGGATATGGTCATGCCGGGGCTATCGGGTTCCGAGACATTTGATCGTCTGCGCATGATCAATCCCGAAGTAAAGGTTCTCCTTTCCAGCGGCTACAGCCTGAATGGCGAGGCGCAACATATCAT
>JAPKZL010000030.1 GCA_026393795.1 Candidatus Aminicenantes bacterium
GAGCGTTACCGTGCGTTGCGAGGGTGAGTTCGCCTTCGGCTACCTGAAAGAGGAGATCGGCGTCCACCGTTTGGTGCGCATTTCCCCCTTCGATTCCAACAAGCGCCGCCACACCTCGTTCGCCGCCGTGTTCGTCATCCCCGAGGTCGATGACTCGATCAGCATCGACATCGACGCCAAAGACCTGCGCATCGACACCTACCGCTCCTCGGGAAAAGGCGGCCAGCACGTCAACCGCACCGACTCGGCCGTGCGCATAGTCCATTTGCCCACCAACACCGTGGTGCAGTGCCAAAGCGAGCGCTCGCAGCACCAAAACAAGGACCGGGCCATGAAAATGCTGCGCTCCAGGCTCTACGACCTGGAGCTGAAGGCTCAGCAGAAGGTAAAAGACAAGATCGAGGACGGCAAAGGCGGCATCGCCTGGGGCAACCAGATCCGCTCCTACGTGCTGCAGCCCTACCAGAGCGTCAAGGACCACCGCACCGGCATCGAGCGCGGCGACACCCAGCGCGTCCTCGACGGCGACATCATCAGCTTCATCAAGGAATCGCTCAAGTTGCCCAGATAAACTCGATATTCCCTATTTCTTGGCCGTCGTAACGAAAGGTTCGAAATTATCCTCGTTGATAACAGCAAAGCTGGAATCGGGATAGGCGGAGGAGAACGCCGGCGGCACCTTTGCTGCCCGGCCACGGCCGCGCTTGAACTCGAAGGCGAACAGCTTCCCTTCCCTTTCTTCGATGTAGTCGACTTCCTGCTGGCTGGTCGTCCGCCAGAAAAACGGGTTGTGCCAGATCCTCAGATAATGGTTGCACTTCATCCGCTCACCGAGCAGAAAGTTCTCCCAGAGCGCCCCCGCGTCCTGCCTAAGCCCTAGGGGATTGAAGTTCTTGATGATGGCATTGCGAATGCCGTTGTCGTAAAAGTAGATCTTCCTGCCCTTTTTGATCTCATTGCGCCGGTTGCGACTGAGCGACGCCAGGCGGAAGACGACGAACGACTTCTCCAGCAGGTCGATATAGCGCTCCACGGTCTCCTTGTCGGCACCGATCGTTTGTCCCAACTCGTGATAATTGACCTCCCAACCCACCTGCAGGGCCAGTGCCTGCACCAGCTTCTCCAGGATGACCGGCTTCTTGACCTGGGCCAGCGCCAGGATGTCCTTGTAGAGGTAACTCCCGGAAAGCTCCATCAGCATCTCTTTTTCCCTGCCGGGAGAAAAGATAATCTCCGGGTAATATCCGAACACCAACCGCTGCTCCACCAGTCTTTTTTCCTCCAGGGGGGTCGCGTGCGCCGCCATCTCCATGTAGGAAAGGGGAAACAGGGTGAACTCCGCCTTGCGGCCGGTCAGAGGTTCGCGGACGCTGTCGGCCAGACCCAGCGCCGATGAGCCAGTGGCCAATACCTGCACCCCCTGCAGGTTATCGGCGATCAGCTTGAGGGTAAGACCAATTTCCACTACCCGCTGAGCCTCGTCGATGATCACCAGCTTGCGATCGCCGATGAGCGCCCTTAAGCTTGTCGACGTGGCTCCGGCCAGCATCTGCCGGATGTCGGGTTCATCGGCATTGAGCCAGAGCGGTTTTTCCGCCGCATCGGCAGCGATCATTTGCATCAGGGTCGTTTTCCCCGAACGTCTCGGCCCCAGGACGATCACGATCTTGCCCTGAAATAACAGTTCCTTAACAATCCTTTCTAAAATTCGTTCAACCATACTCACCGCCAAAAAGTAATGTTATTTTCGTCTTAACCCGAATAAATGATATATTATTTTCGGTTGAATGTCAACAATTCGGTTCAACGATGATTTTTCAATTCCGAACCTGAACCATCTCAAAAAATGCAAATAATAACCTGTCAATCCTTTTACCTGGGGCAACCAAATCCGCTCCTATGTGATGCAGCCGTACCAAAGCATCAAGGACCACCGCACCGGCCTCGAGCGCGGCGACGTCCAGCGCGTCCTCGACAACGACATAATCGGCTTTATCAAGGAATCGCTTAAGCTGCCCAGATAATTCAGTCCTTCGTGACGCGTGACAACACAAA
>JAPKZL010000031.1 GCA_026393795.1 Candidatus Aminicenantes bacterium
CAGTATGAAAGCGATTACATAACGCGGCATGCGCGCTTATTTTAACACACCGCGGCTGTTTTTTCCTGCCGCCGCAGCGGAGATGTTTTTAATGGATGAGCAACATGAGCAAGGTCAGCACGATAAACAGCGGGCAAAGGAATTTCACCGAGAGCGACCAAATCCAAGCGTACCTGAATTTCCTTGTTCCCAAAGCGATTTCTTTCAAGGCATGAGTGCTTTTCCACACGTAGCCCACGAAGATGGCGATGAACAAAGCGCCGATGCTCAAGGCCAGCGTTCCCCAGATGAAATCCATCATCTCAAAGAAGCTCACGTGGATGAGAGGCAGCTTTTGGAAAAATTTCATGCTGCCGAACGAAAGGATCGAGGGCACGCCCACGATGAAGGAGAGCCCCGAAGCCACCAGCACCGATTTTTTCCGGCTCCATTTCCTCTCGTCAATGAAGTAGGCGACGGCCACTTCCAGCAACGAAATCGTGGAAGTCAACGCCGCCACGCCGAGGAGAAGGAAGAACAGCATGCCGAATACGGCGCCGAACGGCATTTGGCCAAAAATGACCGGGAGGATATGGAAAACCAGCGGAGGGCCGCCGGCCGGATTCATCCCGTAGGAGGCGAGGGCCGGGAAGATGATGAAACCGGCCATGACCGCCACGACCGTATCCAGAAAAGCCACCCAGGCGGCGCAGGCGCGGATATTTTCTTCCTTTTTCAGGTACGACCCGTAGGTGATCATCGCTCCCATGCCCAGGCTGAGGCTGAAAAAGGCCTGGCCCAACGCGTCGATGACCACCCGCCAGTTCAGGCGCGAGAAATCGGGCTTGAGATAAAATTCCAGCCCTTTGCCCGCCCCGGGCAGCGTCAGCGAACGGGCCAGCAGGATCAGCATGATGACGGCCAGGGCCGGCAACATGAATTTGCAGGCCTTTTCAATGCCGCCTCACCCCGGTGATGACGCCCAGGTAACCGACCAGCTTCCATGGCCCGCGCGGCCGCAATTCTTTAAAGGCCCCTACCGGGTTTTTCCCGGTGAAGCGCCCCAGGGCGATCTCGGCGATCAACACCGGCATGCCGAGCAGGATCACGGCCGCCAGGTAGACGAACAGGAACGCGGCGCCGCCGTATTTGCCGGTCATGTAGGGAAAACGCCAGATGTTGCCGACGCCGATGGCCGAACCGGCCGCGGCCAGGACAAAGCCGATTTTTGAGCTCCACTTCCCTCTCGAGGCCATGAGATTTCTCCTTGACAGCAGATATAGTCACACTCGTTGGTTTCGGCAATTTGGTCAGTCGCCGAAACCAAAGTGTGACTACCCCCTGCGGGGATATACAAATCAATCCCTCACCTGACGGTTCGGGACTGTCTAAAATGGTCCCCAGGGGGGACAGTCACACTAGTTGTTTTCAGCGTTTAACGGAACTAGCTGAAAACAAAGTGTGACTGCCGAGGAGGGGAATCGAACCCCCACGAGGTTGCCCTCCCGGGATTTTAAGTCCCGTGCGTCTGCCAATTCCGCCACCCCGGCCCGAAAAGCCGATGGTAACACACCCATCACACCTAATCAAGGTTCAGAATGCATCATGCGTGGGCGTGGTTACCGATTACATGTGGCGTTTCCCAGAAGGGAACGGGAAACCAAAAAAATGGGTCGGAGAAACGTAGCGACTGTCTTAAAAGTCAAGTACTTTTTGTAGATAGCAAGAGATGATTTCGCATCAGGGCATTCAGTCGGACAAGTAGTTTGCGCATCACAGCGGCAATGGCAACCTTTTTGGGTTTTCCGTTTTCGATAAGT
>JAPKZL010000032.1 GCA_026393795.1 Candidatus Aminicenantes bacterium
AAAGCAAGCCGGGGAGAGAAGGGGGATATATTGGATGAGTTTTGCCAGGCGATCGGTTACAACCGACACTATGCGGCATCGATCCTGCGCAATTGGGGCCGGCCTGTTTACTGGCGAACAGCAAGCGGAGAGCAGGCGGTGGTCATTGTAGGCGAGCAACGGATAAAGAAGCAACGGCAGCCTCGGCCGAAGATCTACGACGATAGGGTGCGCGATTATGTGGTTTGCTTTTGGGAAGTGATGGATCATCCGTGCGGCAAGCGATTGAAGCGCTGCCTGGAGCCAATGGTGGCCAAAGCAAGGCAGTTCAAGGAGAAGGCGATTCCGCGGCCCATAGAAGCGAAGCTTGTACGGATCAGCGCGCCTACACTTGACCGAATGCTGAAGACAGAGAGAAGAAAGCATGAGTTGAAATGCCGCTCCAAGACCAAGCCAGGGACATTGCTGAAAAAGCAGATCGCCATCCGCTCGGGCGTGGAGTGGGATGAAGATGCTGTGGGCTATGAGGAACTGGACCTGGTGGGGCATGATGGCGGTAATGCAGGTGGGGACTACTGCTTCACATTGAACGTCACCGACATCAAGAGCGGCTGGACAGAAATGCAGGCGGTGCGCAACAAGGCGCAAATCTGGGTTTTTGATGCTCTTCAGGACATCCGCAAGCGGCTGCCGTTTGCCATGAAGGGGATCGACTCGGACAATGGCTCCGAGTTCATCAACTCCCATCTGCTGGCCTACTGCCAGCAAGAAGGCATCGTATTTACCCGTTCCCGGTCCTATCAAAAGAACGACAACTGCCATGTGGAGCAGAAGAACTTCACCGCCGTGCGCAACTTCGTCGGGTATAATCGCTACGACCGCGAGGAGGAACTGGCTTTGCTCAATGAGCTGTATGGGCATCTGCGTCTCTATCTGAACTTCTTCCACCCGCAAATGAAACTGGTCAGTAAAGAACGAACCGGGACTAAAGTTAAAAAGCGATACGATGTGCCGAAAACACCCTACCAGCGTTTACTGGATCTGGAGGAGGTCGACGCGGAACGAAAGGCAAAACTGCAGAAAACATATGCCCAACTGAATCCGTTCGAGCTCAAAAGGACGATCGATAAACTTCAGGAAAGGCTGTATAAAATGATCTTTGAGAAGCATAAAGGGAGGCCTATTTATGCCATCAATTACACTAAACCTGTCCTTGCATAAGCGTTTTCTTTCGGGTAGATTATTATATGAGTCAACGATACCCTCTTCAAGTAGATTTTTGATGAGGCAATGCGTAGGCTTGACTTTTTGCCGGCGAACCCTACAATGGATGCGTGAAAAAATCGCAGAACGATTTCACCTGGCGCTGGAACGGAGCTTACCGCTATTCCGGGCTCTGGCTGGGCGTGGCTATAGCCACTTGCATCGTTCTCAACCTGGCCTGGGAAAAGAATCAGTCCAGGCTGCCGGAGGCTTCGGTGCGGACCTTCGAGCAGCCTTCAGGCACGGCGGTCAAGCTCAGCGACCGGGCCTACCAGCGGCTCGGCGAGAAGAGCGGCATCCTGTTCTGCGAGTACGGCTTCTTCAATTTCAACAGCGATTTTCTGAAGATCAATTACCAGATCCCGCGTCAGGCATTGGAGGAGTACCGCGCCGACTACGGCTACGATGACGCCGAGTTCCGCCGCCTTGACGCCGAGCACCAGCGCTCCTACGACAACGCCGTCGATTTCGCCAACAACCACCGCCTGTCCCAGACCCAGCTGGACGCCCTGATCCGGAATATCGACCGCCAATACAAGATCAATTTGAATATCTACATGGCCAGCCGCTGCTTCAAGATACTGAAGGGGAACATCGCCCAGGTCGACATGCCCGACCTGGTCAGGCGCAACATCCCGCGGCTGCAAAAGGTGGCCAACGCCTTCGACCGCATCGCCGGCCAGGGACATTACGACACGATGACCACCATCGGCGCGGCCACCTCGTTCGTGCAGCTGGCCATGCGCTACGAGATCCCGCCCAAGGTCAGGGGCGGTCGGAACACCGGCGGCATCCTGCCGCCGCTGGAAGCGCTGATGAGCGGCTGGGGCGACTGCGACACCAAGACGGCGCTGCTGGCCTCCATCCTCGGCAACTGGGAGCTGGTGCGCATGGTCGGCATCGCCCTGCCCCACCACTACCTGATGGCCATCCGCTGCAGCCCCAACAAGGGCGACATGTACGTCCGCTTCCAGGGGGTGGATTACGTGCTGATCGATCCGGCCGGACCGGCCTGGCTCCCACCCGGCCAGGTCAGCTCGAACAGCTACGATTCTTTGCAAGACGACGAGGGCTACGTTATCGAGCCGTTTTTTTAGTACCTTAAAACAAATTAGTAACTTAAAGCAAATAAATTTAGTAAAAAAACAAGATAATTTGCTTTCTAAGTTACTTATCCTGCGCAGCAGGGTTAGTTTGTTAAAAACAAGTTAATTTGTTTTCAAAGGTACTTATCCAGCGCAGCTGGATTTGAAAGGAGGCGACATGTTTGTGACCCGTCTGTTGATCAGTCTTTTTGAATTCGCCCTGCTGGTGGTGATGTCGGGGCTGGTGATCTACCTGACCTACCGGCTGTTCATCCGC
>JAPKZL010000033.1 GCA_026393795.1 Candidatus Aminicenantes bacterium
TGAAGATGATCAGCAGCACCAGCATGACATCGACCAGCGGTGTGATGTTGATCTCGGAAAGGTTGCTGGTGAGTCTCCCCGGCGACGTTTGGATTTTCATCGGCCCAGTTTTTCGCTCAGGTTCAGGAATTCCAGGATGAAATCCTCCATCATGGCGATCAGGACCTTGAGCTTGTTGAGCAGCAGGTTGTAAAAGATGACGGCCGGGATGGCGGCGAAAAGTCCCAGCGCGGTCGCGATCAAGGCTTCGGCGATGCCGGGGGCAACGGTGGCCAGGTTGGCGTTCATCTGGATGCCGATCTGCTGGAATGAGCTCATGATCCCCCAGACGGTCCCGAACAAGCCGATGAACGGGGTGGCCGACGCACAGGTGGCCAGGAAACCGTTCAGGCGCTCAAAACGGGTGATCTCCGCTTGCGAGGCCCTGAGCAGCGACCGGTGCACGCTCTCCAGGTCGAGCTTGCCTAGGCTTTGGCTGCTGCTCGCCTGCAGGGAGATCTCCCGGTAGCCGAAGCGGAATATCTCGCCCAGAGGGTTGTTGCCGTAGAGCGATTTGGTGTTGTTGATTTCGCTGAAATTCTTGTTTTTCTTGAAAAATTCCAGGAAACGCAGGCTGTTTTTCCTGGCCCGCCGGTATTCCATCAGCTTGAAGAGGATGACCGCCCAGGAAATGATCGAGAAGGAGAGGAGCAGCAGCAGGACCAGCTTGACCACGAGAGAGGCGTTCTTGATCAGGTAGATGAAATCGCCGTTGTGATTGACCGGATTCATCAGGAATAGTATGTGTTTCATTGGCTTATTTTTACCATAAATTTCCTCTTTTATCAATTATCCTGGCCGTTTTACGGCCGCAGCGCGGTTTTTTCCCTTCCCCGGGGGAAGGAACCCATTTTTATGCCCGGCCATCCCGGGGATTTGATTTTTTTCACGAATAAATATACAATCGAGTTCCAGGGGATGAAATGAAAACCAAAATCAAGGAGCTGATCAAGCTGCGCGAGGAAAAAGACGCGGGCGGAGGTCTGGATAAATTGGCCCAGCGCCGGGGCCGGGGGCAGATGACGGCCCGCGACCGCATCGAATACCTGTTCGATCCCAACACCTTCGTCGAGCTGCAGGGCTATGTCGTTCACCATTCGGTCAATTTCGGCCTGGAAAAGAAAAAATTCCTGGGCGACGGCGTAATTACCGGTTTCGGGAAAATAAATGACCGGGTGGTTTATGTCTATTCCCAGGATTTCACTGTTCTCGGCGGTTCTCTCGGCGAAATGCACGCCCGCAAGATAGTCAATGTCCAGGACCTGGCCTTGAAGGCCGGGGCGCCGATTGTCGGCATCAATGATTCGGGCGGCGCCCGCATTCAGGAAGGGATCAACAGCCTGGCCGGCTACGGTGACATTTTTTACCGCAATTCCATCTCGTCGGGGGTCATCCCCCAGATCTCGGTCATCATGGGGCCCTGCGCCGGCGGCGCCGTCTATTCACCGGGCATCACCGATTTCGTGTTCATGGTCGACAAGTCCAGTTACATGTTCGTCACCGGACCCGAGGTCATCAAGGCGGTGAACAAGGAAGAGGTGACGTTTGAAGACCTGGGCGGCGCCCAGAGCCACGCGACGATTTCCGGGGTCGCTCATTTCGTCGGCCGCGACGAAAAGGATACCCTGGACATGGTCAAAGAGCTGCTCGGCTACCTGCCGGCCTCCAACCTGGAGGCGCCGCCGGTCGCCGTCAGCGACGACCCCTTCGACCGCATGGACGACAGACTGAATGAGATCGTGCCGGTCAATCCCAACAAGCCGTACGAGGTGAAGGAATTGATCATGCCGCTGGTGGATCACCAGAAGTTCCTGGAGGTTCACAAGGGCTATGCCCAGAACCTGGTGGTCGGTTTCGCCCGTCTGGGCGGAAGGACGGTCGGCATCGTCGCCAACAATCCGGGAATCTTCGCCGGCACCCTCGATGTTCATGCCTCGCTCAAAGGGGCGCGCTTCATCCGCTTCTGCGACGCTTTCAACATTCCCCTGGTCAGCTTCGTCGATGTCCCCGGCTTCCTGCCCGGCCGCGACCAGGAACAGCTGGGGATTATCAAGCACGGCGCCAAAATGCTCTACGCCTATTCCGAGGCCACCGTCCCCAAGCTCACGGTGATTACCCGCAAGGCCTACGGCGGCGCCTACATCGTCATGAGTTCCAAGCACCTGGGCGCCGACGTCGTCGCCGCCTGGCCGACGGCCGAGATCGCCGTCATGGGACCGCAGGGCGCCATCAACATCATTTTCAAAAAAGACATCGCCGAAGCGGTGGAACCCGAAATGGTCCGCGAACGGCTGATTTCGGAATACAAGGAGAAGTTCGCCAATCCCAAGGAACCCGCGGCTTACGGCTACGTTGATGACATCATCCTGCCGGTGGAGACGCGGCCCTTCCTGATCAAAAACCTGGAGGCGCTGGCCGGAAAAACGCAGAAGCTGCCTCCGAAAAAACACGACAATCTCCCCCTCTAAGGAAGGCCATGAAAGAGAAAGTACTGATTCCGACCCGCGGGGTCATTGCCCTGGACATCATCAATTCCCTGAACAGCATGGGCATGGAGACCCTGCTCATGCATTCCCCCGAGGATTCGCTCTCGCTGCCGGTCAAGCTGGCCGACCGCAGCTACAAGTTTTATTCCTCGCGCCTGGAAGACAGTTACCTGGACGGCGAGGCCATCTTGGAGAAGGCGCGCGAAGTCGGCGCCCACACCATCCACCCCGGCTACGGCTTCCTGGCTGAGAACCCCGAGTTCGCCAAGCTCTGCAGCGACAACGGCATCCGCTTCATCGGCCCCGAAAGCAAGGTGCTGGCCGCCGTGGAGGACAAGATCAAGCTGCGCGACACCGCCGCCGCCCTGGGGTTGCCGGTGCTGCAGTTTTCCGAGCTGATCCGCAGCCCCCTTGATTTTGAAAGCACCGGCGGCAATTGCGATTACCCGATCATCATCAAGCCGCTGAAAGGCTCCGGCGGACGGGGCATCCGCGTGGCCGATTACCGGCGCGACGCCCAGGAGCAGGTGGCCAATCTGCTGAAACGCGAGGAGAACGTCCGCAACGGCATCTTCTTCGAGGCATTCCGGCCCTACGCCCATCACATCGAGATCCCCTTTTTCCGCGACGTCAAGGACAACATCCTGTTCCTGCCCGAGATCGAGTCGTCAATCCAGCGCCGTTTTCAAAAGGTCTACCAGGAATCGCCCTCGCCGAACGTCGACGAGCGCCTGCGCGCCTGTCTTTACGATCGCTGCCAGACGCTGCTCAGGAAGATCAATTACGTGGGGCTGGGCTATGCCGAGTTCATCGTGGAAAACAACGACTGCCTTTTCTCCGAGATCAACCCCACCTTCCAGATCAATACCCTGATCTCCGAAGTGCAAGTGACCTCGAATTTCCTGAAAAAGCAGGTGGTGATTTCCCGCGGCGAGCTCCTGCACGATGTGCACGGAGTCAAGATCATCAAGCCCAAGCACCACGTGCTCCTGGTCTCGCTGATGGCCGAGGACCCCTACAACAACTTCCTCCCCTCCACCGGCCAGATCGGCCATTTTTTCCACTACTCGACCATCCGCAACGTCTTCAAGACCACCCTCTACACCGGGGCGCGGGTGACGCCGATGTACGATCCCTTCATCGGCAAGATCCTGACCTACGCCTTCGAGCGGCCCAACGCCATCAACGACATGCGCATCTTCATGGACAATATCATCATCCGCGGCATCCGCACCAACCTGGTCTTCCTCAAGCACCTGCTGGAGAACGAGGAATTGCGCAAAGGCGGCACCATCATCGATTTCCTGCACCTGAAGTTCGATTTCAGCAAATTGAAGAACACCGAAGAGGAGGCGGTTATCGCCGCCGCCCTGCTGGCCGCCGACTTCCACATCGACAACCGCAAGAAGGATTACAAGGCCAAGCTGGAAAAGATGAAGCAGCCCGGTTTGCTCAAGCGGCTGTTCAGCCCCTATTGAGGTGAATGATGAAGTACAAGTTTCACGTGGATAAAAAGGTCGTCGAAGCCGAGATCGCCAACAGCGCCACCTTCCATTCGCCGACCGAGATCAAGATCGATGCTCGCAAGTTCGAAATCCTGATCGGCGAGGTGAAGGACGAGGAGGTGCTCTCGTTTTTCGTCGACAACAAGCTCCACCAGGTGGAGTTCGTCCGCGATGACAGCGGCTACCCCCAGGGCATCTACGTCGACGAGGAGTTCTATTCGGCCTCGCTGCTCAAGATCGACCGCCTATTCATGTACAAGGAAAAGCCGGTCAGCGCCTCCAAGTCGGGCGTGGTCAAGAGTTTCATTCCCGGCTACGTCAAGAAGATCTATTTCCAGCAGCATGACAAGGTCGAGGAGAACGACATCGTCCTGATCCACGAAGCCATGAAGATGGAAAACGAGATCCGCGCCCCGAAATCGGGGGTGATCAAGACGCTCGGGGTGCAGGAAGGGGACAATATCCTGGCCAATATCCTGCTGTTCGAGATCGAGTAGCCGACTTTCACCCTCTTTCAGCCGCGATGGGCGCTGCGGATCACCGGACATGAAGCCAAGCAAGTTTTCTGCGCCGCCCCTGCAGCGACAAGCCGTCATCTACCACCTCGGCCTGGGCTCCAACCTGGGCGACCGCAAGAGCCACATCGAGGCGGCGCTCGCCTTCCTGCCGCGTTGTGGCCGGGTGCTGAAAAAATCGGCCGTCTACGAGACCACGGCGTTGGGTATGCCCGGGTCGGACCCGTTCTGCAACATGGTCCTGGCCCTGGAATCCCCCCTCTCCCCGCCGGCGCTGCTGGCCGAATGCAAGGCGCACGAGGCGGCGCAGGGACGCGACCTGGAGAATTCCCATTATCGCGATCGGGCCATCGACATCGACATCCTGCTGGCCGGGGACCTGGTCATGGACACCCCGGAACTGACCATCCCCCATCCGCGGCTATGCGAGCGCGGCTTCGTGTTGGTGCCGCTGTTCGAGATCGCGCCCAAGCTGGTCCACCCCCTTGAAAAGGTCACGGTGGCCCGCCTGCTCTCACGCCTGAAAAGCGGAGAGAGAATCAGGCGGTTGGATTAGGAACTGTCAAGGTCCGTTCTCGAATTTGAAAATTGCCAATTTGCCTTTGCTGACAAGCCGAATTGAGTCGGGTATAATAAACAGGAGATCGTTCAAGGAGGGCAACATGCGGGTGTTGGCATGGATCGGGTTACTATTTGCGGCAGTCGCGGCTCCCGCGGCGAAGGGAGAACAATACCCGCACCTCGGCGAGCCGTTCGCGGCAGCTACGGCAACACCGGTGGCGGAGGTGCTCGCGTATCCGGAGCGCTTCGCCAACCGCGTTGTCAGGCTTACTGGCCGGATCGCTTCGGTATGCAACGAGGAGGGCTGTTTTATTGAGGTTGTGCCGCCGGATGGCGGCGGTGACGGTATTGTCGTCAACTTCCCTGGGCTGAAGTTTACGTTTCCCAAAGATTGCGCGGGCCTCACTGCCGACGTTGAAGGTTTGCTATATGGGAAGGTCTACCATCGGGCGCGGGTGGCGCACTGGCAGCACCACTCGTTCCGTCCCGGGATTGCGATTCCGCCGTTTTCCTCCGTGTGGCGGCTGGAGGCTCGTGCGGCGCACCTCAGCGGTCTGCGGGCGGCAATTCCTGCTCCCAGCGAACTGCGAGCGGCGATCCCGGACAAGATCAACCTCACGGAGACCGCCTTCGAGGACGAGGGATTTGGCGTGGACCGGCGTGTCGTCGAGGCCGGGGCCACGCTGTTGCAACCTGCGGCCGCCACGGTGCGCAAGATTGTCGTCTGCGTCGAGGGTCTGGCCATGGTGGAACGCGCCGGTACCGCGCTGGTGTCGCTTTCGCCGGGAGAAATGACGTACATCCCAGCGGCTGCTGCATTTAATATTCGCGCTGGCAAAAGCGTGGCGGCGGTTTTGATCGTCTACGCGAATGCGCCCCAGCCGTCAGGGCCCTCCCACTGAGACATGGTGTTCCGGTCAGGCCGAGCCTTCAATTCCTGTTGACCGGGGACAATGTCAGGTGACGCGACTCCTTTCGCGGTTGAAGAGTAAGGAAAAGGTTCAACGCCTGGATTAGGATTTCAGCCGGGCTTGAAGTTTTCCAGTTTGCGGATGTGGGACTCGTCGGCCAAGTTCAGGCTTTCGAACAGATTTTTGATCTGGGGGTCGGTGATCTTCAGGAAAAAAGTTCGGTGTTTTTCGACCAGTATGCCTTCAAGGTCATGGGCCAGGTTAAGCAGATCGCTCACCTTCAGCTCCTGGTGCTTCTGGTTGAAATACTGGAGCACCGTGTCGACGTTCTGCACGAATTCGGAGATGAGCTTTTCGGCGTCGGGGGTTTCCGCGAAAGCGTCCTTGCTTTGCAGGAAGATATTGTGCATCAGTTCGATCTGCTTGGCGTGCAATTTTTCTTCCTCGGCCAGTTCCCTGAACAGATCGAACAGCGCCGGATTGGATATGGAAACGCTCAGTCCGATCCGTGAGTATAAGTCGCCGATGCGTGCTTCGGCTGCCTTGAGCAGGTAAAAAGTCTTTTCCAGTGACATCTTATCCGCCCCGCTATTTGCTGCCGGTGATGTACAGGTAGCGCTTGACCTTGTTGGTCGGCGTCTTTTCGAACGGTTCGGGGTGCTCGAGGATCTTGCTGATCTGCGAAAAGGCCGGCAGCTGGGTGTTGATGCGGCCGCGGGCCTGCTCCAGGATGTCCTCGGTCAGCTGGCGCGCCTCGGCGTCGTTGAGCTTGTTGCGCTCGAATTCGCGGTCGAGGACGTCGTAGTCCAGGTAGGCCTTGACCAGCAGCCGGTGGCTGTCCTCGAAGACGACGGCCTCCTGGAAATAGGGCTCCTGCAGGATTTTCTGCTCTATGGCCTCGGGGTAGATGTTCTCTCCCGAGGGGCCGATGATGACGTTTTTGCAGCGCCCCTTGATGAACAGGAAGCCCTCGTCGTCGAAAAACCCCAGGTCGCCGGTCTTGAGCCATCCCCCTTTCAAAAAAATCTCGGCGGTGGCCTCGGGATTCTTGTAGTACCCGGACATGACGATCGGTCCGCGGACGATGATCTCGCCGATGCGCGTCTGGGCGTCGGGTTCGTGGATCGCCATCTCGATGCCCGGGATGGGCTTGCCGCAGGAGCCGACCTTGACCTGGCCGAAAGGGTTGATGGTCATGATCGGGGCGGTCTCGGTCATGCCGTAGCCGGTCGAGTAACTGATGCCGGCGTCGCGCAGGAAGACCTCAACGTCCTCGTTAAGCGAGGCGCCGCCGAACATGAAAAAGCGCAGCTTGTTGCCGAAGGATTGGACCAGCTTGCGGCCGGCCACCTGGTGCAATTTTTTGCGGAAAAAGGTCAGCGGGTACAGCTTGTTGATGATCAGCTTGCCCTGGATCTGCGGCAGGATCTTCTTGCGGAAAATCTTGTCGATGACCAGCGGCACGGTCAGGACCGCCGTCGGTTTCACCGTTTCCATGGCCGCCAGAAGCTTCTGCGGGGTGGGCAAGCCGCGCATGTAGTAGATGCTGGCGCCGATGGCGATCGGGCAGAGCATGCCGCCGGTGGCTTCGAAGGTGTGGGCCAGGGGCAATATGGAAAGGAAACGGTCTTCGCAGTTGATCGGGAAGCGCTCGATGCCGTTGACCACGTCGAAAACGACGTTTTTATGGGTGAGCATAACCCCCTTGGAATGGCCGGTCGTGCCGGAGGTATAGATGATCACCGCCAGGTCTTCGGCCTCGGGCTCGGGCACGTCGGCCAGTGTGTCGGCATCGGCGGCGCTCCTGGACCGGCCGCGCTTGAACAGGGCCAGCGTCTTGCCGATGAAACTGACATGCGGCTTTTGCCGGTCCTCGAAAGCCATGTTTTCCATGTCGCAGATGAATTTCAGGGGCGAGTCGTCCATGCCCTCGAGCTTCTGGCGCTGCTTGGGCTCGATGAATATGCCCTGGGCCTCGGAATTGCGCAGGATGTGGCGGGTGTCGGTGTCGGGGAACCCGGTCAGGATGGGCACGGCCACGGCGCCCATCGAGGTGACGGCCAGGTAGGCGATCACCCAGTTGGGGCAGTTTTCGCCCATGATGGCCACGCGGTCGCCCTTCTTGATGCCGCGCGCGACCAGGGCGCCGGCGGCGTCCTGGATCTGCTGCTTCAGCTGCAGATAGACGATGGGCTGCTCTTCGACCGTGGCGATGGAAGGGAGGCTGCCGTACTGCTCGAAAGTCCTTTCCAGTAGACACTTTATCGTCAGTTTTTCCAGTTCAACGATCATGCGGGCTCCTTGCCAAGAATAGTAGTTAAATGGAAAATGATTGTCAAATGTTAATGGGGGGGGAAGAAGAAAAGAGAAAGAATGGGAATTTGAGATTTTCTTTCTAGCGGTATTGCTTTTTTATTTACCCCCTTTGCTTAAGGGGGGTGGCGAAGTCGGGGGATAGGGATTTCGTTTGTTCTGATTTTCTGTAGGGGCGATTCGCTGAATCGCTCTAGATTGATTGTATAAAAAAAAGAGCAACCCTCCACCTTTGGTGACAGGCAAATCAAATTCGCCAAAGTCGGCGAATGATTTGTACTGCCGGGTCGCCTCTATTTCTTGAAAATTTCGCTGAAGAAATAGACCGGGATGGGCAGGCTTTCTTTCAACTGCATATAACAGCCGGGACAAGCGGTGACCACGGCGCTGGCGCCGATTTCGGCAAGCCTGCCGGCCTTTTTACCCAGGATCTTTTTTGAGGTGGAAGGGAAACCGACCTTGAAGATACCGCCGAAGCCGCAGCACAGGGGCTCGCCGTCGTCTTTGTATCGCTCTCCAAATTGCTCCAGGAAGCGGCGCGCCTCTTTTTGCAGTTTCAGCGATTTGATGTTGTGACAGGGATCGTGGTAGGTGAAGGCTCCATTAAATTGATTGGTGAAATCCGGGTCGACAGCGGCGTTGGGACGGAATTTGAAAAGGAATTCGCTCAGTTCAAAGATTTCCTTTCCGGGCAAGTCGTAATACTTTTTAAAGGCCAGCACCCCGGTCGAGCAGGGGACGACCAGGTATTTAAAATTGGTGGCGGCGAATATTCGCAGGTTCTTTTGCTTGAGCGCGGCGAATTTTTTGTTCCACCCTTGCGACAGGTAAGGAAAGCCGCAGCATTGAAGTTTCGGCGGGTAGGCCACGGAGAACCCCTGGTTTTCAAGCAGCGCCTTTATTTCGGTTGTTTTTTCCGCGTAGAAGTAGGTCAGCACGCAGCCGGGGAAGAGCAGGATGTCGTATTCCTTTTTGCGGTCGCGGCTCTGGATTTTTTTCAGGTTCGCGTCCTGGAAGGCGGGCAGGAAAATCTTTTTTTTCAAACGGGTGCGCCCCAGCAGCCTGGGAAGCCAGAGCATCCGGCGCAGGACGAAACCCTGGTAAAGAAAAAGGATCATTTTTTTTAACCATGGGATGCGGCTGCCGCCCGAAATGCGGTTGCGGTAATTGATCATTAGCGAATTGAATTCGACGCCGTTGGGGCAGGCACTTTCGCAAGCCCCGCAGACCAGGCACTGGTAGAGCAGGGAACGGTTGCGCCGGTTGGCCTCAAGCCGGCCGTCGGCGACGGCCTTGATCAGGTTGACCTTGCCGCGCGGCGAATTCGGTTCGCTCAACTCGGCCTGGTAGACCGGGCAGGCCGACTGGCAGGTGCCGCAGTCGGCGCAGAGGCGGGCGATTTCAGCGAGCGATTTTTCGGCCATGGGCGGTTATTATACCAGATAGTAGGGGTTCAATACGAAATCTTTTGAGATCATATTGAACCCCTACAGTTCAGGTTCCGTGTCACTATTTCTAGGTCAACGAATCGTTGGATTTAAGGGGCCGGACTTATTTGGTATAAATCCCCATGCTGCGGAATTTCACGTAGCGCTGCTGCAGCAGGGCGTCCGGGTCGAGGTCGAGAAGCTCGCGCAGGGTTTGCAGCAGCGTTTTTTTCAGCCGCCGCGCCGTTTCGGCCGGGAATTCGTGGGCGCCGGGGTCGGGCTCGGGGATGATGCCGTCGATCACCTGTAGTTCCTTCAGGTCCCTGGCGGTGAGCCGCAGGGCCTCGGCGGCGTCGGCGGTCCGGCCCGTGTCCTTCCAGAGGATGGAGGCGCAGCCCTCGGGCGAGATGACCGAGTAGATGGCGTTGGAGAGCATGAAGACCCGGTCGGCGACGGCGATGCCCAGGGCTCCGCCCGATCCCCCCTCGCCGGTCACGCAGGCGACGATCGGCACCCGCAAGCCCGACATTTCGTAGAGGTTGACGGCGATGGCCTCGGCCTGGCCGCGCTCTTCGGCGCCGATGCCGGGATAGGCCCCGGGGGTGTCGATCAGGGTGATGATCGGCCGGCCGAAACGTTCCGCCTGCTGCATCAGGCGCAGCGCCTTGCGGTAGCCTTCGGGGTGGGCCATGCCGAAATTGCGGCGGATGTTCTCCTTGACGTTTCTCCCCTTCTGCTGCCCGAGGATGGTCACCGGCACGCCCTCCAGGAAACCGATGCCGGCCACCATGGCCGGATCGTCGGCGAAGCGCCGGTCGCCGTGCAGCTCGACGAAATCGTCGATCATGGCATCGATGTAATCCCGGGTCGTCGGCCGCTTGCCGTGCCGGGCCAGGCGCACCGTGTCCAGCGCCGTTTTCATGGTCATGTCCAGTTCTTTCATGATGGCCCCATCGCTCGTCAGCTGAAATAGTGCGGCCGCCGCGTGTACGGCCGGCTGCGGTGGATTTTCAAAATGGTCACGATCGTCTTTTTCAGGTTCTTCCTGACAACGACGATATCGAGCATGCCGTGCTCGAGCAGGAACTCGGCGCGCTGGAACCCCTCCGGCAGCTTCTGGCCGATGGTCTGCTGGATGACGCGGGGCCCGGCGAAGCCGATCAGCGCCCCCGCCTCGGCGATGCTGATGTCGCCCAGCATGGCGAAGGAAGCGGTCACGCCGCCGGTGGTCGGGTCGGTCAGGACCGTGATCAGCGGCATGCGGCTCTGGTGCAGGCGGCGGATGGCGGCGGCGGTCTTGGCCATCTGCATCAGCGACAGGATTCCCTCCTGCATGCGCGCCCCGCCGGAAGAGATGACCATCAGCACCGGCAGCTTGTTCAGCGCGGCGTATTCAAGCAACCGGGCGATCTTTTCCCCGACCACCGAGCCCATGGAGGCCATGATGAAGTTGGGTTCCATCACCGCCAGGGCGACGGTCAAACCGTCGATCGAGCCGACGCCGGTTTGCACCGCCTCGTTGGCCCCGGTTTGCGCCGCGGCCTGGGCCAGTTTCGCCTCGTACTTCGGGAAGCCGAGCGGATCGAGGCTTTTCAGGTCCGCGTCCAGCTCCTGGAACGAGCCGCGGTCGCACAGCTGCTTGAGCCAGGTGGGAGCGTCGAGGCGGAAATGGGTGCCGCAGCGCGAGCAGACGAAGAAAGCGTGCTTGAAAAACGAATAGAAATGGGTGGTGCCGCACTGCGGACACTTGACGAACAGCTTCGAAAACATCAGTGCTCCCCCTGGGCGGCCAGCATCTTGGCGATGAAGCCGGTCGTGTAATTGCCGCTCAAAAAATCCTTGTGCTGCATGATCTTCTGGTGGAACGGGATCGTGGTCTTGACGCCCTCGACGACGAACTCGCGCAGGGCCCGCTTCATGCGCGCCACCGCGTCCTTGCGGTTGTCGCCCCAGACGATCAGTTTGGCGATCATCGAATCGTAGTAGGGCGGAATGGCGTAGCCCGGGTAAACCCCCGAGTCGACGCGGACGCCCGGGCCGCCGGGAACGATGTATTGGCTCAGGGTGCCGGACTGCGGCATGAAGTTGTTTTCCGGATCCTCGGCGTTGATGCGGCATTCGATGGCGTGTCCCGTTTTGCGGATCTGCCCCTGGCTCAGCGCCAGCGGCTCGCCGGTGGCCACCAGAATCTGGTGCTTGATCAGGTCGGTCTGGGTGATCATTTCGGTGACCGGGTGCTCGACCTGGATGCGGGTGTTCATCTCGATGAAATAGAAGGCCTTGGCGCGGATGTCGTAAATGAATTCGATGGTGCCGGCCGAATCGTAGCGCACCGATTGCGCCGCCCGGACGGCGATGGCGCTCATCGCTTCCCGCGTTGGCTCGTCCAAAACGGGCGAGGGAGCCTCCTCGAGCAGTTTCTGGTGGCGGCGTTGGACCGAGCAATCGCGCTCGAAAAAGTGGACGGCCCGGCCATGCTTGTCTCCCAGCACCTGGATCTCGATGTGCTTCGGGTCCTGGATGTATTTCTCCAGATAGACGCTGGCGTCGCCGAAAGCCTTCTGGGCCTCGTTGGAGGCAGAATTAAAGGCGTTCTCCAGCTCCTTCTTTTCAGCCACGATGCGCATGCCGCGGCCGCCGC
>JAPKZL010000034.1 GCA_026393795.1 Candidatus Aminicenantes bacterium
AAATCCGTTGATAAATCAGGAGCAGTCAATGGATCCTTACAAAAAAAAACAGGGCCGGAATTGGAGTAAGATGATCTTTCCGGTATTGTTGATCGTGATTATCTCAGTGATACTATGGAAGTTCCTTTTGCCACCGGCGCCGGAATCCTTGGACAGGGCTGGCCGGGACAATCAGAATGACGATGCGAGCGGTTCCGATTTTTTAAAGCAACCGATTTCATTCAATATCCATTCTGAAATTCCCTCAAAAAATCAGGAAACCCATGAGAATTTTTCCCTGCGCTTCGATACGCCGGGACATACCGGCCATGTGACCGACCTCCTTTTTTTTGATCAGGGGAAAACATTGCTTTCGGCTTCCCTCGACGGCACGATTCGCGTTTGGAATATTGAACAAAAAAACAATCCGGTCCTGGTCTCTACCATTCGCGGTGTATTAAATAAAGTTTTGGAATACATTGAATTTCCATCCCTTGAGGATAGCAGATATTTCTTCGGACGGATTCACGCTTTGGCCATCTCCAATGACGGCACCTATCTGGCCACGGCAGCTTCCTCCCGGATCAGACTGTACAATCTTCGCCGCAAAAGCATGATCGGTGTTTTCAGCCACCATAGCGGCGCCATTACCGATTTGGCTTTCTCCCCGGACGGAAATTCCCTGGCATCCGCGTCACGTGACGGCACGGTCAAGATTTACGATTTGGTCCGTATCCGGGATTTTGATGAAAGAGGCATCCACCTCGAAAATATGCAGTTGAATTCCGTGAAGACATTGTCACCCGATGGCAGCCCGGTCCTTGAGATTTGTTTCTCTTTGGAAAGCCTGGCCGTTGTTTCCCAAAATGGCTCAATCGGGTTGTATGGATGCCAAAATTTCACCCAAACGGCCGGGTTCAATGATCCGCTGCTGACTGTAACCTGCGCCAGTTTTTCCCATAGCGGGAAATACCTGCTGGCTGGAACTGATAACCACAGCCTGATCCTTCTATCTCCCCAGGCCAAAAAACTCCAGGATTTTTCAACGCTTGCGGATACTCCGCGTAAAATCTGTTTTTCTCCCGATGACCGACAAGTGCTGATCAGCTGCAGCAATGAAAGCGGCGGCGGCTCCTTGCACAGTTTTTCTTTTCCGGATGGCAGGAAAATCAGGGATTTTCCCGTTAAAAATCGGCCGATCGGAGCCATTGCATCGGCAGCCAAGGAAGGTTCGGTTTTTTGGACTGCAGCCGATAATGCCCTGCATGAGATCACGGTCTGGGATGAAAATGGCGAAACATATTGTGCGCTTCCTCCCGGAGCCTTGTTGGTAAAAAATGTCCAGCTTTCTCCTGGCGGTACGATCGGACTCGGAATTTTCGGGAACATGGACGAGGCCAGACGGTTCATCCCGGTTGCACTCTGCTTCGATGCGAAAAAACTTGTTTTACGACCTGTTGCAGCCGATGATCGATTGAACGGGGCTGTTCAAGTAATGGATCAAGTAAGTGTGATGACAACCGATGCAACACGATCCGATCTTGCTGTTCTTAATAACCTGACCAGGATTCAGATCAGCCAGGACGATGAACCGCCGAGGTTTATTCTCAGCGGTCCCCTGAATGGCGATATGCAATATGCAAGCACCTTTGCCGGTAAAAATTTGCTGGTGTGCGGCGGCCGCGACGGGATTCTCCTGGTTTATGACTTGAAAGGCAACTTGGTCGGCCGCTTGAACGGCTCTGAAGGGGATATCCTTGCTCTGGCCGGAAATTCCTCTAAACCGCAAGTTGTCGCTTCTGCTTCCGATCATGCAGTCAGGATGTGGGACTTGAGCCAATTGGAATACGAAGTTAAAAGAGACGACTCCGCCAGTGAGGATATGCCATTTATCATCAGCGAAGCGGCAGAAATCATGTCCAGGCTTGGAACTTTTAAAAAGGATGCCGTGGCTTTGGAAAAAGAGATGAGCCGGCTATTCCTGGAAAATGTCGAAGACTGGCATGCCGCCGGACAGTATTTACGTTTATTGAAATTAGCCAGGATAAAAGCAATCGAACCTACGATGTCCCTGGCGTTGTTCCAAAACAATGAATGGCTGGCCTGGCTTCCCCAAGGATATGTCGCCCTGAGTTCTCCGCAGGTGATGAAATATTTTGGCTACCAGGCGGATTATATGAATTTTAATAGAAGGGAAAATTTAAAGTTTCTCACTTTCGATCACTTGTACGACAAGATGTTCCGCCCCGACCTCGTTAAATTAGCGGTGAACAATAATGAACAATTCAAAAAATTTCTCAATGCCAACAAGGAGGACGATTTTTTCTACGAAGCCCTCGTGCTTAATCCTCCACCGGAGGTAAGTATACTGTCTCCGGTCAATGGACAGCATGTCGCTGGTAAGGCTGTGGACGTGAAAGTGAAAATCAAGGATATGGCGGGGGGAATCGGGGATGTGCGCATCTATCACAATGGTAAACTGGTCTCGTCCAGAGGCGTATTCCGAGCTTACCAGAGTGGAACCGAGTATATAAAATCATCCCCTATTGAAAAAAAACGCGTGATCAGCAACAAGGAATTCTTTGCGGAAAAAGGGGACATGGAAGAAACAATCACTGTTCGGCTGGTTCCCGGGAAAAACAACATTTCCTGCGCCGCCATGAATTATCGCAATACCGTCAAGTCCGCCATGGTTTTTTGCGGAGTCTTCAGTTCCCTGCCCGAGCAAAAGCCCCGGCTTTTTTCTCTGGTAATCGGCAACAACAATTTCCAAAACCCAACGATCAACCTGACTTTCACCCATTTCGATGCCCTGGGTGTCGCAGAAATGCTGCGGAAAAACGGCAAATGTTATTTCAGTGACGTGATCGTGAAAACCATGCTGGACCCGAAAAAGGAAAAACTGCAAGCGGCACTGACGGAATTGCAAGCCCAAATGGATCCGCTCGATACATTCATATTTTTTGCTTCCTCACACGGCGCCCTGTTGGATGACCGTTTTTGTATTGTAACAGCTGATTACGAGAGCGGTGATCTGAATGACAGCAACAGCATCAGTGGTGATGAATTGATGGAAACTACGATGAAGATGCCGGCGCTGCAGCAGGTGATCATCCTGGACACCTGTTTTGCCGGTTCTTCCAGCTGGACATTCAACGATTTGTACGAGACCCGTTTGCAGACGTTTTCCCTCGGCTCCGGCCTGCACATCCTTTCCGCTTGTTCCCCATATGAATATTCCGCTGAAGGCTTCAACCAGCATGGAGTTTTCAGTTATTACCTGATCAAGGCACTGGATGGGGACGCCGATTACTACGGCAACCAGGACGGGCAGGTATCGGTCCTCGAAGTATCCCAATACATCCGGGAACAAATCAAATCGTCTCCAGTCGAATTTCAGTCCCAGTCGCCGATGCTGTCAGAATTCGGAAAGGATGTCATTCTGGTCGACCGGCATAAAGAATAATTGCCAATGCGGAGCAATTAGGAGATCATGACCATCATTGACATCCATGGGTAATTTCTTTAAAGTGCGGTTATGAAAGTTGGGACGCTTAAATTTGTGGGCTTCGTATCGGTCCTGTCGGCCCTGATTGGAGTCTCGGTCATTTTTATGGCAACGATGACCGGCCATGATAAATATCGGGAGAAGCTCATCCGCCAACCCGTGCGCCCGATCGCGGGCTCCCTACAGGTGGCGGCAAGCTATCCGCAAAAAACCAAAGACAAAGTGCTGTTGCTGGAAATAGAAATCAACGCCGAAAAAAACGACGGCCAAGCCGCCGTGATTTGGAATGGCTCCGAAATAGACCGCATCCCGGCCTACGGTCATCATTTTGTCAGGATTCCCAAAACATCGTTTTTAGAAGCAGGGAATACCTTGTCGCTGCAGGGATTGGCAACGGACAGCGTCGTAGCCACCTTGGAAATAAAGAATTTGTACGGATTTTCGACCGGCGTGCTGCAAGGGGTCATGGTCCTTCCCGGTTCGGCATCGCTGAAACGCCTGCCGCTGTGGCTGGCGCTCGCATTGGCGGCGCTGTTGATGGTCCTCCCGCTGGCCGCGCCGCACACGATGTCGCTGGCGGCGAAAAACCGCTGCCTGCGCTATGGAGCCGCGGCCGTTATTGTTTTTTTTCTCGCCATTTTGGCGATGCCGCTGCTTTTCGCCGGCCGGGTCTATCTCGGATTGCCCACGACGGCGATACTGCTCGCGGCAATTTACTGGCCCGGGCTCTGGCGGGTCATAAAGGCCATGGCAGCCCTTTTTCAATCCCGTGTCCAGCCCTGGATAAAACGGAAACTGCTGCGCCTGGATTTCTCCCCGTTGGAATGGAAAATCCTGGGCGGCCTGGCCCTGGCGGCCATTTTCATCTTCTATGCCGCCAACCGTCAACGCTACGTCGGCGCGGCCGATTGGTACGGGTACTATGCCGAGTCGCTGCTGTTCCGCCAAGGCCAGTTAACGATGAAAACGGCTTATCCTCCCGCCCAATACCCCGCCTTTGCCCCCCTGGGATTCTATGTGGCGGGTGATAAAATAATTCCCCAATATCCGCCCGGATTTCCACTGCTGATGGCCTTGTTCGGGTTGATGGGTTTGGAATTCTATGTCAATGCCCTGGCCGGCGTACTGACTGTTTTGCTTCTCTATCTGATCCTAAGAAATTCGGTCAGCCGCGGGATGGCCTTGCTGTTTGCGTCGCTGTGGGCTTTCTTGCCTATCGCCATGTACATCAGCGTCAGGATCATGAGCGATCTGGTTGCGACCCTCTTCATTCTCATCGCTTACTATTCTTTCACCCGCAATAAAATTTTCTGGTCCGGAGTGGCCTTCAGTTATGCCGTTGTGGTCCGACCGATCTCCGTATTGTTTTTTATCATTTTCCTTCCACTGCTTTTCAAAAAGAAAAAATTCTGGCATTTTTGTTTTTCGGCCGGCATCATCGGGTTCCTGTATGGCCTTTACAACTGGGCCGTATTCGGCAAACCTTGGATGACTGGGTATCAGGGAGTTGCCGATGAATTGACCGGCACTGTTTTCTTTCACCATTTTGTTTATTACGGCAAGACCATTCTCATCCTCATGACTCCGCTGCTGCTCATCCCGGCGCTGCTGGCCCTGATGCGCCGCAAACCCCGTAGCTTGTTTTATTTCTCCTGGCTGGGTTCGTTCTGGCTTTTTTATTCATTCTGGAAATCCGGAGCCGATTCCTGGTGGTATCTGCGTTTCCTGCTTCCCGGATTGCCGGCCCTGTTCATCCTTTCCGCCATCGGCATGCAGGATATCCGCGCTCAACTGCTAGCCTGGAAGCCCCGCTGGCAGAAGCTGCCGCAGGCCGCAGCTTTCCTGATCCTACTGCTACTGCTGCCCTACTTCATCGCTTTTTCCGATCGAAATTGGGTTTTTTCCGCGGACAAGGGGGAGATGTATTATCAGGCAACCAAAAAAATGCAATCACTGGTGCCGCCGGACGCATTGGTGGGAGGCATAGAGACGAGCGGCCCCATAAGGCTTTATGCCGGCATGGAATCCTTTCGTTGGGATCAACCACAAAGTTTCAAACTGATGTACGATTTTTTAAAAAAGAAACGGCCATTGTACCTGTTAATCGAACCCTGGAATAAGCAGCACCCGATCATTGAAGAAATCGCGCAAACTTTCAATGTAAAACATATAGCGATAATGCCCGATCCCATGGGAACGCTTTTGGCCCAGGTTTCGCTCCGGGAAGAATAGGCCGATCCACTTACGCGGTCTTTTGCATGACACAAACCAAGGACAGGCCCTCTTTTGAAAATGTGATCCGATCAATCATTTTCCAAAAAGGCACAAAAAAATCGTACCCATTCATCTTGCTTTTGGGAATCGTATTTTTTTTGGATAATTTTCCGCCCAAAAACCATGCCGGGATTCCCATCGCATTAAAGTAAAATAAATTGGTCGCATTCTCGTGCTTCGACAGCAATTCCCTGAATGTTTGCTTATTATACCGCTTGTAATGCTGCAGGGATTTGTCGATGCCATTGTAT
>JAPKZL010000035.1 GCA_026393795.1 Candidatus Aminicenantes bacterium
AAGGCCAGGTCTCCCTCGCGCCCGCGGCCGAAGCGGAAAAAAGCAGCGAGGACAACCGGCTCTTGCGGCGTTTCCAAATCACCAAGAGCGGCGCCGATATCGCCAAGGAGATAGACGCCCTGGCCGTCCAGTACAGCCAGAAAGTGAAAATGCCCGGCTTCCGCCAGGGAAAAGTTCCCGTCGATGTGGTGAAAAAGGTGCACAAGCAGGCCCTGGAGGAAGAGGTCATCCAGCAGGCCGTCAGCAAGCTGGCGTTCGCCCGCATCGAACAGGACAAGATCGCCATCGCCAGCGAGCCCTATGTCGAAAAAATGGACCACGGCGAAGGGAAGGACCTGGTGGCGGACATCGCCGTCGAGGTGCTTCCCGAGGTTCAGCTGCCCGGCCTGGAGACGCTGAAGGTGGAGATTCCCAAGGCCGTCATCAGGGGCGAACCGTTCGACGAGGCCAAGCAGGTCGCGCTCGTTCTGGAAGCCAACAAGCGCTCGCAAGCCGTGAAGGACCGTCCCGTCCAGGACGAAGACCTGGCCCTGCTGCTGGTGCAGTCGGCCGACGCGGCCGGCAAAAGAAAGTGGCCGCGCCAGGAGACCTATTTCCTGATGAAGAAGGACGGCCCCGAGGAGATCAGCGGCCTATACGGGGAATTGCTGGGCAAAAAGGCGGGGGAAAAATTTTCCATCCAGAGATCCTACCCGGCCGACGCTGTGAAAAAAGCCTGGAGCGGCAAGACCATCGAGCATCAGGTGGAGATCAAGTCCATTTTCGAGTTGAAAAAACCCGAATTGGACGAAAATTTCCTGAAAACACTGGGGCTGAAAAGCGCAGCCGACTTCAAGGCCAAGCTCAAGGAGGAGTACGAACACCGCCAGGAGCACCGCAAGGACGAACAGATCATGGACAAGATATACGAGAAGCTCCTGGCCTCATGCGCGTTCCCCATACCCCGTTCGCTGGTCGAGCAGGAAGCGGCCCGGCTGCTCAGCCGCAGCCAGCGGCCGCTGAATTTCAAGAACGACGAGGAAAAAAACAAGCTCAAGGAACAGCTCTTCGTCCAGGCCGAGCAGGCGGTCCGCCTGTCGCTGATCCTGGAGCAGGTGCGCAAGCAGTACAAAGTCGACGTAAGCGCTGAAGACATCGAAAAGGAATACGCCCACCTGGCTAAGCACAATTCGCTGCCTGAAAAGGAAATCAGGAAGTACTACCAGGACCATAAAAAACTGGATGAATTGAAGGACCATTTGCTCAACGTCAAACTCAATGAATTCATCAAGGAAAAAATAAAGATCAAAGAGGTTTAACATGCCGCTTATCCCGATGGTCATCGAGCAAACAGGCAACATCGAAAGGGCGTACGACATCTATTCCCGGCTACTGAAGGACGGGGTCATTTTCCTGGGCTCGGCGATCGACGACAACGTGGCCAACGTCATCATCGCCCAGCTGCTGTTCCTGGAGGCCGACGACTCGGAGAAGGACGTATCGCTCTACATCAACTCCCCCGGCGGCATCATCAGCGCCGGCATGGCCATCTACGACACCATGCGCTTCATCAAGAACGACGTGGTGACCATCTGCATCGGCCAGGCGGCTTCCATGGCCGCCATTCTGCTGGCGGCCGGGACCAAGGGCAAGCGCTTCGCCCTGCCCAACTCCAAGGTCGTCATCCACCAACCGCTGGGGGGATTCGAGGGCCAGGCCACCGACGTGCTGATCCAGGCCGAAGAGATCCGCAAGGTGAAGGACAAGGTCATCGAGATCCTCGCCGGCCATACCGGCCAAAAAACCGAAAAAATCGCCGCCGACATCGAAAGGGACTACATCATGTCGGCGGAAGAATCGCTGAAGTACGGGATCATCGACTCGGTGATCAACGAGCGCAAGAAGGAGAAAAAAAAGGCCTGATATGAAGGAAGAAAAAGAAGCCCGCTGCAGCTTCTGCGGCATTCCCCAATCCCGGGCGATGAAGCTGATCGCCGGTCCGGGCGTATACATCTGCGACGAGTGCACCAAGACCGCTTATAACCTGATCTTCAGCAGCGGCGAGGCGCCGAGAACGCCGATCAGCGGCAAGAAATTCAAGCTCCTCACCCCGGCTGAAATCAAGGACAAGCTCGACGAGTATATCATCTCTCAGGACGGGGCCAAAAAGAAGCTGGCCGTGGCCGTTTACAACCATTACAAGCGCATCAACCACAACCAGAACTTGGCCAAGGTGGACATCCGCAAGAGCAATGTCCTGCTGATCGGACCGACCGGCACCGGCAAGACACTGCTGGCCGAGACCCTAGCCAAGACCCTGGACGTCCCCTTCGCCATGGCCGACGCCACCACCCTCACCGAAGCCGGCTATGTCGGCGAGGACGTGGAAAACATCCTGCTGAAACTGTACCAGGCAGCCGGCGAAAACAGGGAGCTGGCCGAGAAGGGCATCATCTATATCGACGAACTCGACAAGATCGCCCGCAAGAGCGAAAACCCGTCCATCACCCGCGACGTCTCGGGGGAGGGCGTCCAGCAGGCGCTGCTCAAGATCGTCGAAGGGACGCTGG
The DNA here is from genome assembly GCA_026393795.1 of Candidatus Aminicenantes bacterium. Taxonomy (NCBI): domain Bacteria; phylum Candidatus Aminicenantota; species Candidatus Aminicenantota bacterium. The sequence continues at coordinate 2,550 of JAPKZL010000035.1, forward strand.
CCAACGTCCCGCCGCTGGGGGGACGCAAGCATCCCTACCAGGAATTCCTTAAAATCGACACCAAGAATATCCTGTTCATCGCCGGCGGCGCTTTCGTCGGCCTGGAAAAGATCATCCAGCGCCGGCTGAAGAAAAACCTGATCGGCTTCAACGCCAGCAACAAGGAGAAGGGGCGCCACTTCCGGGCCGATATCTTCGAGCACGTGCAGACCGAGGACCTGATCAAGTACGGCCTGATCCCCGAACTGGTCGGCCGCTTCTCGGTGACCGGCATCCTCAACGAGCTCGACAAGGAGCAGCTGTACCGCATCCTGCTCGAGCCCAAGGACTCGATCACCAAGCAATTCAAGGCCCTTTTCAAAATGGACGGTGTCGACCTGGAATTTTCCCAGGAAGCTTTGGAAAAGATCACCGCGCAGGCGCTCCACCGCGGCGTCGGCGCCCGGGGCCTGCGCGCCATTTTTGAAGAGATCATGCTTGATCTGATGTTTGAAATCCCTTCCAAGAAGGACTCGATCAGCAAGGTCGTCATCGACGGCGACTTCCTCAAAGACAAAAAATGGATCGCCTGAACAGCAAGGAACTGGTGTTGCCCCTCATCCCGCTGCGGGAGCTGGTCGCATTTCCCAACGTCATCGTGCCGATCCTGGTCGGCCGCGACAAGTCGGTCAACGCCCTGAAGGCGTCGCAGGCCCAGTACGGCGGATACATTTTCCTGGCCGCCCAGAAGAACCAGGCCACCGAGTCGCCGGCGATCGAGGAGATCTACGAGATCGGCACCATCGCCCGGATCGAGAAATCGGCCGAGCAGAACAACGGCAGTTTCCGCCTCGTCGTCCAGGGCTTGAAAAGGGGTCAGATCCTGCGCTATGCCGGCAGCGACGATTTCTACCTGGTGCGGCTGAGCGTTCTGGAGGGCATCAACGAGACCGGCAAGGACTTGCTGGAGCTTTCACGCAATCTGATCGCCTTGTTCGAGGAATACATCAACCTGAAACGGGTGCGCTTGCCGGGCATCATGACCCGCCTCAAACCCAGCCAGCTCGCCGACGCCTCCGACATCATCATCTCGATCATCAACATCCCGCTGAAGATCAAGCAGACGCTGCTAGAGGAATTGAACTCCTACACCCGCAGCGTCCGCGTCTTCAACATCCTGAAGAAGGAAGTGTTGTTGCTGCGCAGCCAGCGCGACCTCGAACCCGGCCTCAAGCGCGAGGAAGGGCAGGAGAGCGATTACGACGAGTACAAGAAGAAAATCGCGGCGGCCCGGCTGCCCGAATACGTCAAGACCCGGGCCGACGAGGAGTTGGAGCGCCTGGCGGCCATGCCCCCCTACTCGGCCGAAAGCACGGTCTCGCGCTACTACCTCGACTGGCTGCTGGCCATTCCCTGGAACAAGTTCAAGAAGGAAAACAAGGACATCAAGCGCGCCGCCCAGATCCTGGACGAGGACCACTACGGCCTGGTCAAGGTCAAGGATAGGATCCTGGATTACCTGGCCGTGCGCTTGCTGGTCAAGAAGTCCGAGGGGGAGATCATCTGCTTCGTCGGG
>JAPKZL010000036.1 GCA_026393795.1 Candidatus Aminicenantes bacterium
TGACCCGGGCCAGGGTCTTGATGGCCAGGGTCTTGGCCAGGCCCGGCACCCCCTCGAGCAGGATGTGCCCCGATGCCAGCAGGGCGATCATCATCCGCTCGAGCAGCTCCTTCTGGCCGACGATGACCTTGGCCATCTCGGCCATGGTCTGCTCGATGGCCTGGCTGTCCTCCTTGATCCTTTCGTTGATGAAGGTCAGGTCGTGGCTCATTTGTCCTCCGAATGTAAATATCTGTGGCGGTAATCCACCCCTTTTATTTCAATGCTAGTGGCCATTTCAAAAAGGCGGCTGCGGATGCGTTCCCCGATGCGCTCGCTGAGGGTCTCCTCGCTGCCGACCTTGCTGTCGAAAAAGTTGCTGGCAAAAAGGGTGACGCGGTTGTCGTTGTAGCGGCGGTTGATCAGGTAATAGATGTTGTCCTCGACCCAGGGGCTGGGGCGCGACGCGCCCAGCTCGTCGAACAACAGCAGCTCCACCCGCGCCAGGCGCTGGATCAGCTGCGAAATGGTGGCGAAATCCCGGCTGGCGGCGTCCTCGCCCGATTTCATCTCCCGGGCCAGGTCGTTCCAGTCGATGTAGATCACCTCGCAGCCTTTTTCCTTGATCAGCTGGTTGCCGATGCAGCACAGCAGCCGGGTCTTGCCCACGCCGGTGGCGCCGTGAAAGAGCAGGCCGCTGCTGACCGCCGGATAATCGGCGATGAATTTGGCGCTCGCCTTCTTGGCCCGGCCTTGCGAGGGGTTGTCCTTGTCCGGGAAATAGCTGTTCAGCTCGGTGCCGACGAAGCGCAGCGGGATGTTGGCGTGGTCGACCTTGAGCAGGCGCAGGTCCTCCTGGCGGCATTGGCAGGGGCGGGCGATCTCCCGCTCCTTGACCTTGACCAGCACCCAGCCGCTGTCCCCGCATAGTTTGCAGTTTGTTTCTTTCAATTCAGTGCTCCATAGACGCCCTGCTTGGACAGGCGGTTTTTAAGCTTGGTCAGGGCTTTCATTTCGATGCGGCGGATCCCCTCGGGGCTCATGCGCATCTTCTTGGCGATCTCGCGCAGCTTCATCGGCTCGGCCCCCTGGAAGCCGAAGCGCAAACGGATGATCTCCGACTCCTTGGGGGTCAGCTGCTGGATGTCCTCGCGCAGCAGGTCTTTGATCGAGTTGCCGATCAGGATGTCCAGGGGATCCTCGACCGAGTTGTCGGGCAGGAAGGCGGAGAGGTTGGTCGTGCTCTCGTCGTTGATGCCCTTGTCCAAGGAGATGATCTCGTCGGGGACGGCGAGCATGACCCGGACCTTCTTTTCCGGGATTTCCAGGTACTCGGCCAGCTCCTTTTCGCTGGGGTTGCGCTTGAGCTTCTTGTTCAACTTGAAAAAGGCCTTCTTGAAATTCAGGTAATCGTTGTAGAAGATGTCGGGCAGGGAGATCAGGTTCTGGTTCTTCGACAGGTAGCGCCGGATCTCGCTGCGCACCCACCACATGGCGTAGGTGAAGAAGCGGTTTTCCCGGCTCAAATCGAATTTTTTCAGAGCTTCGATCAGCCCCTTGTTCCCCTCGTTGATCAGGTCCAGCAGGTTGTCGCCCTTGAAATAATATTTCAGCGCCTCCTTGACCACCAGGCGCTGGCTGGCGACGATGATGGTGCGGAACGCTTCCTCGTCGTTGTTCTTGGCCTTGGTGATCAGCTCCCTTTCTTCGGCCGCGGTCAGCGGTTTTATTTTTTTCAGCCGCTGGAAATAGAGGTTGAGCGAATCCAGCGATTCGTTATTTTTCCTTTTGTTCATCCTTGAAAACGGCCATGGAGGGCGATGCGAATTTGACCAGGGATATCTTTTTCTGCTCGAACAGTTCCTCGCGGCCGACGAAGAACTCCTTTTTCAGCTCTTCCAGGAACAGCGCAAACTCCTCTTGCATTTTCTCCATTTTGTTCTTCATGTTGGTGATGATCTCGATCCCGGCCAGGTTGACGCCCATCTCGCGGGTCAGGTTGAGGATGAATTCCAGTTTTTTCAGGTCGCTGTCGCTGAACATGCGGGTGTTGCCCTTGCTGCGCGAGGGGATGAGCAGGCCCTCGCGCTCGTACAGGCGCAGCGTCTGCGGGTGGATGTTGTACTTGCTGGCCACCGCCGAGATGAAATAGGTTTTTTCCTTCATCGCAGCCAATCCTCGCGTGGGTCGTACGGCGCTATTTTTTCGATCTCCTTGAGCAGCTCGCGCACCTTGAGGTCCTTGGTGGGCGGCGGCACGATCTTGATCTCCACGTACAGGTCGCCCTCGCTGCGGCTCTTGGGGTTGAGGATGCCCTTGCCCTTCAGGCGCAGCTTCTGCCCCGAGAGCGTCCCCGGCGGGATCTTGAATAACGAGCTGCCGTCGAGGGTGGGGATTTCGATCTTCGCGCCCAGGGCGGCCTCGGCGTAGGTCACCGGCAGCGTCATCTCCAGGTCCAGGCCGTTGCGCCGGAACAGCTTGTGCGGCGTGACATGGATGGTGATGATCAGGTCGCCGTCCGGGCCGCCGTTGCGCCCGGCGTTGCCCTTGCCGGCGATGCGCACCTTGGAGTCGTTGTCGACGCCGGCCGGGATCTTGACCCGCAAGCGGGCGACTTTTTCGGTCCGGCCTTCGCCGCCGCAGGCCGGGCAGGGAGCGCCGGGCAGGATCCCGCTGCCGCCGCAGTTCGGGCAGACGGTGCCGAACTTCATGAAGCCGGTCTGCTTCTGGACCCGTCCCTGGCCGTGGCAGACCGGGCAGGTGGTCTGGCCGGAGGCGGCGTCCACCCCCTTGCCGCGGCAGGTCGTGCAGGTCTGGCGGTGGCTGATCTGGAGGGGGGTCTCGATGCCGTTGGCCGCGTCCATGAAATTCAGGTTGATGGAGTAAAGGAGGTCCTCCCCCGGCTCGGCCCGGCGGCCCTTGCGGCCGGACGAGGGGCGCGGACCTCCGGCATTGCCGAAGATGGTCTCGAAGATGTCGCCGAAAGAGCTGTTGCCGGTGTTGCTGAAATCAAAGCCCTCGAAGTTGCTGCTCCCGCGTCCGCCCTCCGCGCCGGGGGCGCCGCGGGCGCCCAGCGAACCGTACAAATCGTACTGCTTCCTCTTTTCCGGGTCCTTGAGGGTTTCGTGGGCCTCGTTCATCTCCTTGAATTTTTGCTCGGACGCCTTGTCGCCGGGATTCAGGTCGGGGTGGTACTTGCGGGCCAGCTTGCGGTAGGCTTTCTTGATGTCGTTGGTGCTGGCGTTCTTGCTGACTCCCAGGATTTCGTAGTAGTCTTTCATCAAAGAAATAGTACTCTAGGGCACTAAAAAAATCAAGAGCGAGATTTCGGTTGCAGTGGCATTTGACGGCGTCGGGCCGCTTCATCTATAATGGCCGCTGAAGGCGACAAGGAAAGCATGATCGAGAAAAAAGTTTTGCGCGAACTGCACGCCAGCCTCGGCCGGGGAAAGGTTTTCAGCGACCGGGAATACCTGTTGGCCTATTCCTACGACGCCACGGCCATGGAGTACTGGCCCGATGCGGTGGTGTTCCCTGAGCGCGAAGAGGACATCGCCGCAGTTTTGCGCATCTGCCGCGAGCATCGCGTGCCGCTGATCCCGCGCGGGGCCGGTGTCGGTTACACCGGCGGCGCCCTGGCGGTCCAGGGGGGGGTCGTGCTGGTCTTCACGCGCATGAACCGCATCCTGCGCCTGGACGCCGCGAATTTCCTAGCCGAGGTCGAGCCGGGGGTGATCACGGCCGACCTCCAGGCCGCGGCCGAAAAGCAGGGGCTCTTTTATCCGCCCGACCCGGCCAGCCTGAAGACCTCGACCATCGGCGGCAACGTGGCCGAGAACGCCGGCGGCCCGCGCTGCTTCAAGTACGGCGTGACCGGCAACTACGTCCTGGGGCTGGAGGCCTTCCTGCTCAGCGGTGAAAAGGTCCGCCTGGGGGCGCAAACCATCAAGAATGTGGCCGGCTACGACCTGAAATCGTTGCTGATCGGCTCCGAGGGCACCCTGGCCGTGATCAGTAAAATTTTCCTGCGCCTGCTCCCACTGCCGCCGCAGCGCCGCCTCTTCCGGGTCGATTTCGCCACCCTTACCGCCGGGGCGCAATTCGTGCAACAAGTCATCCACGGCCATATCCAGCCGGCGGTGCTGGAATTCATGGACCGGCGCTCGCTGCAGGCCGTCTACGCCTACCAGCGGCAGCCCCTTCCCGAAAAGACCGGCGCGGCGGTGCTGATCGAGATCGACGGCAGCCCGGCCGAGGTCGGGGAAAGGGAAACGGTCCTGCGCCGGATCATCGAGGGCTCCACTCCCGTCGACTGGACCCTGGCGCAGACGTTCGCCGAGCAGGAGGATCTCTGGCAGACGCGGCGCAATATTTCGCCGGCCATCGCCCTGCTCAAGCCCAGGAAAATCAACGAGGACATCGTCGTGCCCGCGGCGCTGATCCCGGAGATGGTTTCCTTCATCGACGGGCTGGCCGGGGAACACAATCTGTGCATCGTGCTGTTCGGCCATTTCGGCGACGGCAACATCCACACCAACTTGATGGTCGATCCCGCCGACGAGGCGGAGATGAAAAGGGCCGAGACCGTCCTGGACAAAATATTCCGGCGCGTGGTCGAGCTGGGCGGCACCATTTCCGGCGAGCACGGCATCGGCCTGAGCAAGAAGCCGTTCATGCATTACCAGTTCAGCCCGGTCGAGCTGGAGCTGTTCCGCCGCATCAAGAAAGCCTTCGATCCCGACAACCTGCTCAATCCCGGGAAGATGTTCTAGAGTGGAACCTTTTTCTCGGCCAATACGTTAATATCTCTGAGAGCGAGGAGTAACATGCGTAAAAAAAATGCAATTTTGCTTTTCCTGGCGTTGTCTTTCATCCTTTTTTACGGCTGCGACATGAGCGTCAACCGCAGCATCCACGTCAATGACGGCGACCACGCGGGCGGGCTGACCTCGGTCAACGGCAGCATCCACGTGGGCGCGCGCTGCCGGATCGAAGGCGATTGTCAGACCGTCAACGGCAGCATCCAGGTGGGCGATGCGTCGCAGGTCCGCGGCCTGGACACGGTCAACGGCCGCATCAGCCTCGGTGCCAGCGTCGAAGTGGACGGCGATGCTTCCACGGTCAACGGCTCGATCGTTTGCGGCGCCGGCAGCAAGGTGCACGGCAAGGTGAGCACGGTCAACGGCCGCATCGAACTTAAGAATTGCGAAGTGGACGAGGAGTTGAGCACGGTCAACGGCGACATCGATCTGCTGGCCAAAAGCCTGGTCCATGGCGACATCGTCATCAAGGGGCGGCACGGCAACCTGTTCGACCACTCGCATCTGGACATCCGTATCAGCGAGGGATCGCTGGTCGAAGGCGGGATCATCGTCCGCGACAACGACATCGAGGTCAAGGTGTACCTGAGCAAGGATTCGGCCGTCAAAGGGGAGATCCGCAATGCCCAGGTGATCAAGGAATAGCGCCGGACGCTTTTTTTAGCCGACGAACAGATCGCTGCTGGAATAGCCCGGGTCCGAGGTCAGGTTGATACCCAGCTTGCGCAGGCCCGCCTCGTCGCCCGGGGTGGGCATGTGGGTGATGTGCACTTCGCAGCCGCGCAGCTCGGGGAGCTTTTCGATCGCCATCTGGGCGGCCGGGTTGGCCGCGGCCGAAATGGCTAGGGCGATCAGGGTTTCGTCCAGGTTCAGGCTCACCTCCCGCCCCTTCAGCACATCTTTCTTGAGGCGCCCCAGCGACTCGGTGATGCTGGGCGGCATCAGGTGCATGCCGTCCGGGATGCCGGCCAGGTGCTTGGCGGCGTTCAGGACCAGGCTGGAGGCGGCGTGCAGCAGCGGTGAATTCTTGCCGGTGACCATCGTGCCGTCTGCGAGCTCGATGGCCGCGCCGCAGAATATCCCGGCATGGCCCTTGCCGCCGGCCTGGGCGTCCCGGGCGGCCTGGCGCGCCGGTCCGACCACGCGGCGGCTCTCCTCGCCGACGCCGAGGTCCTCCATGAACAGGCGCAGCCGCTCCACCGTGTCGTGATCGACCACGCCCATGGCGTACTCGCACTGGTAGCGGAAATAGCGGCGGATGATCTCCTGGATGGCGGCCTCGCGCACGACCGCGTCGCCGCAGATGCCGAAACCGGCGCGGTTGACCCCCATGTCGGTGGGCGAGTGGTAAACCAGCGGGTTCTCGGTGATCTTTTCCAGGATGCGCCTGACCAGGGGGAAGGCCTCGATGTCGCGGTTGTAGTTGACTGCCTTGACGTTGTACGCCTCGAGGTGGTAGTGGTCGATGAGGTTGATGTCCTTCAGGTCGGCCGTGGCCGCCTCATAGGCGATGTTGATCGGGTGGTTGAGGGGCAGGTTCCAGATCGGGAACGTCTCGAACTTGGCGTAGCCGGAGCGGCAGCCGCGCCGGTGGTCGTGGTACAGCTGCGACAGGCAGGTGGCCAGCTTGCCGCTGCCCGGGCCGGGGCCGGTGACCACCACGATCGGCCTGGCCGTCTCAATGTACTCGTTGGCGCCGTAGCCCTCGTCGCTGACGATGGTGTCAATCTCGGTCGGGTAGCCCTTGGTGAAGCTGTGGGTGTAGACGCGGACGCCGCGGCGCTCCAGCTTGTTCTTGAAGGCCTTGGCAGCGAATTGGTTGGCAAAACGGGTGATGACCACGGCGCGCAGGGTGATGCCCCAGGCGGCCAGGTCGTCGATCAGCTTCAGGGCGTCGGCGTCGTAGGTGATGCCGAAGTCGGCGCGGATCTTTTTCCTTTCGATGTCGCCGGCATAGATGCAGAGGATCACGTCGGTCTGGTCCCCGAGCTGCTGC
>JAPKZL010000037.1 GCA_026393795.1 Candidatus Aminicenantes bacterium
CCGAGACCATGATCGTCAACTCCAATGTCATCGATGCCAGCGGCAAATGGGGCACCCTGACCGTCACCCGCGGCACGCAGGCCACCACCGGCACCGACGCCACGGCCCACCCCGCCGGCGCGGCCATTATGATCTACAATAATGCCGGCCTGGGCATCGACGAGTACACGCCGCTGACCAGTCTCTTCTCCAGCCTGCAGCATGTCACCGAAGCAACCGGCGATGTCGATCAAACCTGGACCGAAGCCAAAGCTTGGACCGTTGACGGCACCAATTACAGCCGGGCGGCCTGCTGGCGTTATAAGCGCGTCTTCACCCGCATCCAGGTGGCCCGCGAAGCCCTATGCGACGTGATCACGGCCAAGAACAAACTGCTCAAAGCGGCCGACCTGGTCGCCGCGGCCAGTGATTTTGCCACTAACCTGACCTATAATAGTTTTACCGCCCGCACCGACTTCCTGGCCATGGCCGCCCCCTTCTATATCAAAGTCGTCGACGCCAATGGGACAAGCAATCCGGAAATCATGCTGGTTACCGCCCACGACCCGGCTACTTCTAATCTGACCGTGACTCGCCACCAGCAGGGCACCAGCGCCTGCGCCCATACTGTTGACTCGATTATTTCGACCTATTCCGGGACCCGCGACCTGGTCCGTTTCGGAATCTTCAAATTCAGTGCTGATGATAATCTCGCCACAGAGGCTTTAGTAGTCGGTCTCAACGACTTCGGCCAGAAAAACACCGACGGCACTTATAAAGCCGCAGCTTACATCAACACTGCCATCCTTGACAAAGTGGATCTCCTTCGCGGCAATGGCAGTACTCCTCTGGCCAGAGCACTAACCTATGTTTGGAACTATCTGAAGCCCAATACCGGTGCTAATTATATCAACACTAGCGACTGGAAAGCCGTTGACAAAGACACTTTTGGTACTGCCGAAAAATTCCAAACCCTCCCCGGCGCCACCCATCTCAGTCCCATAGGTTCGCCCATGGAGTACTGGTGCCAGGAAAACTACGCCGTGATGATCACCGATGGTGAAGCCACGGCAGACAGCGGCAATATGGGCTATGGTGTGTTCAGTCAGGGCAGTCAAAAAACACCCCTTTGCGGCAACATCAGCAGTGATTTTACCAAATTCGATTATAATCTCAGCACAAACCCCACCCCCTGGGGCGATACCGTGAATGATGGCAGCGAATATCTCCCCGATGTGGCTTATTTTTTATCCCACCAGGACATGTTCCCCACCACCAGGATCATAACCGGCCATTGGAATACAACCAAACCTACAGGCTATCCCAATGGCAATAACTACTATGACTCAGGCACTCCCGAAGCCGACCCCGACGGGAAACTGTACAGCGAGACCGACACCGATGTGTACAAGCGCTGGCCGGGCAATCAAAACATCAAGACCTACACCATAGGTCTATGCGTCAGCAACACCGTCTTGCCGAAAGCCGCCAAAAACGGCGGCGGGGCAAGTTTTACAGCCTCGAATTACCGGGATCTGAGCGACGCCTTCATCAATATTATCACCAGCGTCGAATTATCCCAACAACCTATGACCTACACCACCTACGCCGCGCCCAAGCAGTCGATCACCGGAGGCAATTACGGCTATGTCGCCCACTTCATACCCCGATTAAGGTCCATGTGGGAGGGCCATTTGCGCCGCTACCGCCTCGGCGACGACGGTTCCTTTCCCGATAACATCGACAACCCGGCCGCCTATGTCGTTGTCGGCGGCGCCAATGTCATATCCTTCCAATGGGATGCCGGGGAAATACTGAACACTCGGACCACGGCGCGCGTGGTCTACACCAGCAAGCCCAGCTCTGGCAGCTGGCCGCGCCTTGATTTCATGGGCAGCAGCATCACCGCTGCCGACCTGTATGTCACCAGCGGCCAGGTCGCCCAGGTCAAGAATTTCACCCAGAACTTCAACAAAGCCGATGGCATAGATGCCAATAGCGAATACAACGGCCTCTACAGGCTTGGCGAGACTTTCCATTGCAACCCGCAGCTGGTCGGCTATCCGCTGATCTGGAAAGCCAATTTTGATCTCAGCTACAAAAGCTTCTACGACCGCTATTCCGCTGGAGGTGCTTCTACACGCGCCGAAGTCGTCTATGCCGGGGCCAACGACGGCAAGATGCATTGTTTCCAGGCCAGCAACGGCAATGAACTGTGGAGTTATGTCCCCTTCGCGCACTTGAAGAAACTTAAAGATAAGCTAGTTTACAATCCTTTAATACACACCTATTATATCGACGGCAAATCACTTGTCAAGGATATCAAGGTAGCCAAGTCCGACGGAACTTTTTACAACGATTACCGTGACTGGAAAACCGGGCTCTTTTTCGGCATGGGCATCGGCGGCCGTTCCTATTGCGCCCTGGATGTCACCACTCCCGCGGATCTGAAGATCTTATGGGAGACGGATGAGGATGCCGAAACCACCGCCGACGGCCGCATGGGTTTTACCGAGGCCAAGCCGGTGGTGGTGGACATGAACGGCGGCGGCACCCTGGGCACTTTCCCGGCCGTCATCCTGCCCGGGGGCTATAACGCGTGTGAAGAAAAAGCCACCGAAATGAGTGTCCTGCCCTGGCAAAGGCGCGAGGGCAAGGCTCTCTATATCCTGAACGCCAATACCGGAGCCCTGGTCAAGAAATTTATCTACGGGGCTACGGCCAGCACTTCGGCCACCATCGATGTCGTCCCCGGCTTCCTTACCGCCATGACCGCCGCCCCGGCTGTTCTCGATAAAAACAACGACGGCATTGCCGACGTCATCTACCTGGCCGAAAGCGGCGACTACCGAACCGCGAACGCCTATGGCGGCGCTATCTGGAAAATCAACTGCTATGGCGACCCCGCCAACTGGGTGGCGCAAAAAATATATCAGGCCGAAGACGGGCAGACCATTTTTGTCTCGCCTTCCTTGGCGTATGACAACGACTACCGCGTCTGGCTGATGTTCGGCACCGGACGCCGCTCCCAGCCCGTCGATGGTTTAGGCACAGGTTCAGGTTTCACCAACCTGACCGGGCAATTCGTGGCTTTCATTGACGATAACAGCGGCACCACCGTCACCAACGCCGACCTTCATGAAGCCGCCACATCGGGAGATGCTACCTATACGATTGACAACAGCGGCACGGTCAAGAAAGGCTTCTGGTTCGACTTCCATTTCGCGCATGAAATCATGTACGAACCCCAGCCGCTGTACATCAACAGCCAAGTCTATTTCATGACGTTTACCCCCCAGGAAGGAACTGGTTCACCCGGCGGTGAAGTCTGCGGCGGTAGTTCTACCGTCAACGGTAAGCATTACATCTACCAGTTCAAGCTGACCTCGGCCGGCAACACCTTCATCATCGGCGATTTCTTGATTCAATCCGGCAAGATCCTCGGTCTCGGGCCCATGGGTGACAAGTTTATCATCTATGTTGGCGCCGGCGACGCCGGTAATTTCAAACCCAATGCCGGTGTAGGCGGAACAATAACTTTTACTTTCGAAAACAAGAACAGTACCATGTTCGGGAAAGAAGACAAAAAATAATCGATCTAATCGGGTAGGGGCACGGCGCGCCGTGCCCCTACATCCGTTTCGTGTTTGAAAATAGAATACGGGGGTACTATAATTATCGTGTTGTTATCTTCTGAGGGAGGTCTTCGATGAAGCGGATAAAGCTATTTTTCTTAGCACTGGCCTTGCTGGGTTTGGTTGCCTGCGGCGGTTCCAACGCCGCGGATAAAGCCAGGGCAAACGATAAGCCTGAAAACGGCCAAACAACAGCCGAGCTCCCGGGCGGGGGAGAGGGCGCGGGCGCGGCAAAGTCAGCGTCCGCGCAAGCTCCCGCTGATTTTTTGCGTCTGAGCGCGGTGCACATCAGCCCGGCCGATCTGTTCGCGAACGTCGACTTGAACGCTGAAGCTGTAGTCGTGCCGCCCGTGCCCGAAGCGATCGACTTCGAGTACCGTTGGTTCGTCACCAACCGGGAGGTGGCCGACGCCACCGGCCCCATATTGCCGAGCGGCAACTTCCGCAAACACCAGTGGGTATTCTGCGAAGCCCGGGCCACGACCGGAAAAAAAGTCAGCGACTGGCTGAAAAGCGATTTTGTGCGCATTGCCAATTCGCCGCCGCAAGTCGAATCGGTCGGCGTGGAAAACTTCACTGTACCGGGGCAGTTCCGTTACCAGATAAAGGCCAGCGATATCGACAATGACGAGTTGACCTATGAACTGATCTCCCCCCTGGACGCGGGTATCGAGCTGGATAAGAAGAGCGGCTTGCTGACCTGGCAAATTGACGAGAAGACCATTGAAAGGCTGGGCGAGACAATCGTTATTTCATTGAGCGTCGGCGATAACGACGGCCAACCCACCACGGGCTCATTGACTCTGCGTTTTCAAAAAAATATAACTACGCGAACTCCGTAGACAGTATTCTTTTTATCCCCCTGTTTCCCCCCTTCGTTAAGGGGGGACGGCTCGGTAGGGGCACGGCGCGCCGTGCCCCTACGCCTGTTTGAAAGGCATTGTCTTTACGGCTCCCCCCTTACCAAGGGGGGTTGGGCAGCACAAACCATTCGCCGATTTTGGCGAATGTGGTTTGTCTGCCCCTGAGGGGGGGGATAAAAATGACAGGTTGAAAAAACCGTTTTAAAATAATATAATAACGCCTTAAAAAAACTAATGGCTCGCGAAAAGAATAAAGCCGAAGACCTGCGCATCGCCGGCATCGACCGTTCCAACGCAATCCATATCCGCGTCAACGGCCGCTTGGTGGCGGCCGTCCTTGGCGAGACCGTGCTGGCCGCCTTGACGGCAGCCGGATACAAAGTCCTCAAAAAGAGCAACGTGCGCGGCGAACCCAGGGGCCCGTTCTGCGGCATGGGCGTCTGCTACGAGTGTTTGGTGACCATTGACGGCGTTCCCAAGCAGCGTTCCTGCATGGTCGAAGCCGCGGATAACATGGAGATCATCCTCTATGAGCCAAACCGCGGTTGACGTGCTGATCATCGGCAACGGCCTGGCCGGCATCGTGGCCGCCAACCGCCTGGCCGCCGCCGGGGCGGAGGTGATGCTGCTCGACGAAAACATCCACATCGGCGGCCAGATCCTGCGCCAGATACCGCAACGGCTCGGCTCGCTGAAGGGTTACCATCCCGACTACGTCAAGAAAGTGGGCTTCGGTTTCATCGACGCCATGAAAAACAACAAGATTAAGGTCCGCAACCGCGCCCGCGTCCTCGGCATTTATCCTGGCCGCGAGGTGCTGATCGAGAGCGATGAGAAAAAAGTCAGTACCGTGAGGGCGGAACGGATACTGCTGGCCACCGGGGCCAGGGAGCGGTTCCTCCCTTTCCCAGGCTGGACGATGCCCGGCGTCCTTTCCGGCGGCGCCGTCCAGGTTCTCATCAAGAGCAGCGGCGTGCTGCCGGCCCGCGATCTGGTCGTCGGCGGCTCCGGCCTTTTTCTGTACTCGGTGGCCTATGAGTGCCTTAAGGCGGGCGCGAAGCTCCGCGCCGTGCTCGAACAGACTCCCATGTGGAACAAATTCCCCCTGGCCTGGCAGGTGCTGCACCAGCTGCCGAAATTAACCGAGGGGAGCCGCTTTCTGAGCCGGCTGTTCTTTTCAGGCGTCCCTTTGCGCTTCAGCACCCGGATCATCGAAGCCCGCGGCGACGGATCTCTGGCCCAGGTTGTCAGCGCCCCGGTCGACGGCAAAGGCCGCGTGTGCAGCGGCAGGGAAAAGATCTATCCGACGCCGCTGCTGGCAACAGGTTACGGATTTTCCGCCAATATCGAACTGGCGCAAATGGCCGGCTGCCTGAGCGAGTTCGCGGCCGAGCGCGGCGGCTGGGTGGTCAAAACCGACGAGCGCCTGGAAACCTCCCTGCCGGGGGTTTTTGCAGCCGGGGAGATCACCGGCATTGCCGGAGCCTTGAAATCAATATGCGAGGGGGAGATCGCCGCCCTGGCCATCCTGCGCCAGATGGGGCGCCCTTTCGGGCCGGCGCAGGAAAGGCGGCTGGCCAGGCTCCTCGGGCAAAGAAGGCACCATCTGCAATTCGGCAAATATTTCAACCTGCTATATAATATCCCCGCCTCGGCCTATCTCGACATTTCCGATGACACCCTGGTCTGCCGCTGCGAGGAGGTGACCATGGGCGACATCCGCCGGGCCGTCGCCAACGGCTACGACACTCCGGCGACGCTCAAGATCGCCCTGCGCAGCGCCATGGGCGATTGCCAGGGGCGCATCTGCGGCCCGATCATCTACGACATCCTGGCCGCGCTGACCGGCCGTTCCCAGGCCGAAATGACGCCGCTTGTGGTCCGGCCGCCGGTCAAACCGGTGAGCATCGGGTCATTGGCGAGCTTTCAGGAATAATTGGGTGTAGGGAACGCAAATTTGCGTTCCCTACCAAATAGATGCTGTTTCTTTCTTGAAACGCATTATGCCAAGCGCGTCACGGTGAAGGTTGGTAATTACTAGAACTCCCTGTGCTCGGTGCGCGTGATTATCTCGTTTTGCAGATCGGCGCCGATATCGACGAAGTAATCGCTGTAGCCGGCCACGCGCACGATCAGGTCGCGGTAGCGCTCCGGGTGCTTCTGGGCGGCGCGCAGGGTCGTGGCGTCGACCACGTTGAACTGCACGTGATGGCCGTGCAAACCGAAATAGGCGCGCACCAAGTTGGCCAGCTGGCCGATACCGCGTTCGTCGGCCAGGAGCTGGGGGGTGAACTTCTGGTTGAGCAGCGTGCCGCCGGTGCGCAGGTGGTCGATCTTGGACGCCGACTTGATCACCGCGGTCGGCCCCTGGCGGTCGGCGCCCTGAACCGGCGATATCCCTTCGGACAGGGGTTCTCCGGCTTTGCGCCCGTCCGGCGTGGCGCCCGTTTTCTTGCCGAAATAAATGTGGACGGTGGTCGGCAGCAGATTGATGCGATAACGGCCGCCGCGCATGTTCGGGCGGCCGTCGATGGCCGCGAAATACAGCTCGAACACCTTTTTCATCAGATCGTCGGCCGCATCATCGTCGTTGCCGTAGCGCGGGGTCTTGTTGAGAAGCATCTGGCGCGACGCTTCCTGGCCGCGGAAATCCACGGCCAGGAGAGCCAGCAAGCGCTTCATGGAGAAGCTCTTTTTTTGGAAAACATGATGCTCGATGACGCTCAGGCAGTCACTGATGGTCCCCAGGCCGACCCCCTGGATGTAGGAGGTGTTGTAGCGGGCGCCGCCGTCATGGTAGTCCCGGCCGTTGGCGATGCAGTCGTCGATGAGCAAGGAGAGGAAAGGGACCGGCAGGTAACGGGCATACAGGCGGTCAATGACGTTGCTGCCGCTTATCTTGATGTCGATGAAATGGCGCAGCTGCGCCGCGAAAGCGCCCAGCAGGTCTTCCATGTCAGCGAACGCGGCGAGGTCTCCCGTTTCCAAACCGATCCGTCGCCCGCTCAGCGGGTCGACGCCGTTGTGCAGGGTGATTTCCAGGACCTTGACCAGGTTGAAATAGCCGGTCAGGATATAGCTTTCGCGGCCGAAGGCGCCGGTTTCCACGCAGCCGCTGGCGCCGCCCTGGCGGGCGTCAACGAGCGATTTTCCCTGGCGCAGCAGTTCGGCGACGATGGCCTCCGAGTTGAAAAGCGACGGCTGGCCGTAGCCGGTCCTGACTATTTACAGCGCCCTTTTTAAAAAACCGTCGGGGCTATTATTGCTGATCTGCACGGCCGAGCTAGGCTGCAGCAGGCGCATCTCCTCGATGACCTCCAGGATCAGGTAGGAAAGTTCGTTGACGCCGTCTTCGCCGGCGGCGGTCAGACCGCCGGTATTGATGAGTGCGAAATCGGTATAGGTGCCGCTCTCTTCGGCGGTGACCCCCACCTTGGGAGGCGAGGGGTGGTTGTTGAACTTGATCCAGAAAGCCTGCAGCAGCTCGCGGGCTTTTTCGCGCGTCAGGCTGCCGTCGGCCAGGCCGCGGCGGTAAAAGGGGAGGAGGTGCTGGTCGAGGCGGCCGGGGTTGAAGGCGTCCCAGGGGTTGGCTTCGCTGATCACCCCGAGGTGGACGAACCAGTAGTGCTGCAGGGCCTCGTGAAAATCGTGCGGGGCCTGGGCCGGCACCCGGGCGCAGGCAACGGCAATGGTCCGCAGCTCCTGGCGGCGGCGAGGATTTTTATCCGTTGCCAGCAGCGACCGCGCCTTGGCCGCGTAGCGTCCGGCGAAGGCGATGATGGCGTCGGCGGCAATGACCATGGCCTGAAGTTCTTCGCGCTTGGCCAACGCCTCCGGGTCGTTCATAAAATCAAGAGACGAGAGGTTGGCCTGGATCTGAGTTTTAAAGTCGACGAACCCCTGGCCGTATATTTTCTCGCCGCAAACGGTATGGCCCGGGGCGCGCTGCTCCATGAACTCGGTGAAGATGCCGGCCCGGTAGGCCTCCAGCCACTCGGGAGTCATATGGGCGAACAGCCTGTCGCGCATTGTTTTTCCCGACCAAAAAGGGATGATCTCATCGGCGAACTGGCGGCGGGTGGCGGCGTTGACGCGGAAGGGAATTTTCGTGCGCTTGTCCAGGATGTCGATGTCGGCCAGGGAATGGCAGGTGATCTCGGGGTAGGTCGGGGTGGCTTTGGCAGCGGGCCCCCTTTCGCCGACGATCAGCTCTCCCGGCAGGATGGTTATTTTCTTGTGACGCAGCAGGTAGGCGAAAGCCCCAGCCCGCAGCAAAGGGGCGGAGAGACCCCGGGCGGAGTCGCTTTTATAAAAACGGGTCAACAGCACTCCGCGCTCCGAGGAAAGCTCGGGAACCGCCCGCAAGCTTTGCCGGCGCAGTTTCCTGATCCGGTCGTTCATGTCAGCCTCCAATGGTCACGGCAAGTTTTCTTTGCCGAAATATTTCAATGATCGCATTCAGCTCCGCGGCCGTAGGCGGCCGGGTGCCAGGCAGCGGATCGTCCTGGCCCAGGCGCTCCCTCTTGCCGCTGCCTCCCGAATGGTAGGGGAGAAGCTGCACCGGGTGCGCTTGCGGCAAAGACGTGCAGAAATCGGCCAGACGCGTCAGCTCGCTTGCCGAATCGTTGCTGCCGGGGATGAGCGGAATGCGGACGGCCAGGGAGCGGGCCGCGGCCGCAAGGCGCGTCAGGTTATCCAGGATCAGCTCGTTGGACTCGCCGGTTAAGCGGCGATGCCTGGCCGCAGCGATGCATTTCAGGTCGAAAAGAAAAAGATCGACCAGCGGCAGGATTTTCCTGAAGCTGGCCCAGGGAGCGTGGCCGCAGGTGTCCAGGGCCGTGTGCCAGCCTTTCCGCTTCGCGCCGAGCAGAAGCCCATGCAAAAAACGGACCTGTTGCATGGGTTCGCCGCCCGAAAAAGTGACTCCGCCTTGCGAACTTCGGTAGAAAACGGCATCCTTGGCCAATTCGTCGATAACGTTCGCGCAAGTGACGAAGCGCCCGGCCATTTGCAGCGCCTCGGCGGGGCAGGCTTCAACGCAGCGGCCGCAAAGGTCGCAGCGGCTGCGGGTGATAGTTATAATGCCCCGGCGCTTGCTCAATGCTTTGCGTAAACAGGCCTTGATGCAGGCGCGGCAGCCATCCAGGCAACGTTTGGAAAAGACCATGAACTCGGGGTTTTCGGAAATGCCTTCCGGGTTGTGGCACCAGCGGCAGCGCAAGGGACATCCTTTCAAGAACACCGTGCTGCGTATGCCGGGCCCGTCGTGGATGGCGAATTTCTTGATGTCAAAAATGATGCCCTTGCTCTTCATGTTGTGATATCTGATATATCACATAAAATTTATAAAATCAAGTAGGGGTTCAATATGATATCAGGGTGTAGGGGTTCAATACGATATCAGGGTGTAGGGGTTCAATACGATATCAGGGTGTAGGGGTTCAATATGATATCAGGGTGTAGGGGTTCAATATGATATCATATGATCTTGTATTGAACCCCTACAATTACTATCCTCAAATCCCCTATCAAACCTTGCATTGCTGAAAACCTGTCCCTACTGAGCGTATGTTGTCAAAAACAACCCGTTTGGATATACTGCAGCCATGCGCAAGCAAACGGGGCCCATCAATTTGAAGTCATTGAAGGAACAGGTCCGCGCCGGGGCATCTATGTCAGCGCGCTGCCGCTGGACGAGATCAGGGAATTCTACCAGGTGATCGGCGCCCTAGAAAGCGCGGCCCTGCAGGAAGCTTTTCCAAAACTGGGTTCAGCCGGGATCAAAAAGATGGAAGCCCTGAACCGCCAGATGCAAGCAGCCATCGCTACGGGCGATTTCGATCTTTTTTACGAAAAGAACCTGCTCTTTCACGATTGCGTCATCGAGCCTTGCGCCAACAAGACCATGGCGCGCGTCATCGGCAACCTGAAAAAAAGGCTGTACGATTTTCCCAGGCAGCGCCAGTGGATCAAGGAGTGGGAAGAATCCTCCATCCGCGAGCACCAGGAGATCGTCGATTTTCTCGCGGCGGGCGACCCGGCCGCCGCCGCCCTGTTCCTGCGCGATGTTCATTGGTCGTACGAGGTCCAGGAGAAATACATTCGAAAATATTATGCACCGGTAGTTGATCATAGGGATTAATTGCGATAAGGGTAGGGGCGAAAAATTTTTCGCCCCTTGTATATTACTCTTTGTAAATATTTTAAGCATTAAAATATTTCCGAACGCCCCGATGTTTTTAATGACCGTTCGCCCCTTGAGCTGAATGCTCGAACGTAGCAAGGTCCAATCGGGGCTTTGCCAACATGGATGGTTTTTTGGTAATACATGTAGCTGTGGTGGTGAAAAAGAGACCGGCGGCAGC
>JAPKZL010000038.1 GCA_026393795.1 Candidatus Aminicenantes bacterium
ATCGTCAGCACGGCCAGCAACCCGCAGATCATCGAGACCATGATGCAACACACGCACTTCCCTGCCGATCGCGTGATCGGCATGGACGCTCGCAGCGAAAATGGCATCCTCCAGGGCTCCTTGGCGCCCGGCCTGGCGCCCAATTTCGGTCCCGGCAAGGCGAAAAACCTGAGCCGGTTGCTCGATCGCGAACCGCTCTTGATCGCCGGCGACAGCGACGGCGATTATGACATGCTGATCGCCTTTGCCGACACCCGCCTGAAACTGCTCATCCGCCGCCTCCCGCCGGGGAGGATGGCTTCCCTGTACCGGAGAGCGCTGGCCGGCGATCGCCGCTTTCTCCTGCAGGACGTGGACCAGGCCTCCGGTCAATTTTCGGCCGCGGCCAGCCAGCCCTCCCCGCCCAGTGATCGAAAAGATTGAAAACAATCCCAGGCGAAAAATGCATTCGAGCTTGCTTGTAAAAAAATAATTTCTTTACTAAAATGACTTCATGAGATTCGGGACACTGATCGTCATCACCGCCTTGATCGTCGTGCTGGTCCTTTTCCTGGGCAAAAGCCGGCAGAGCAATCCGGTTGCCGAGGGAACGGCCGCCCTGGAAAAAGCGAAAGCGGCGACGCTGACAATCGATATGAACAGCGTTTCGGCCGCTGTCACCACCTATTTCGGCGATCACAACGAATACCCCGAAAGCCTGGACTCACTGGTGCCCGGGTACCTGCCGTCGCCGGATTCTCTCATCGATTCCTGGGGCACGCCCTTTCAACTGGAAAAGGACGACGCGGCCAATATCACGCTGGTTTCGGCCGGGCCAGACCGGCTTTTCACCACCGGCGACGACATCAGAAGGAGACTATGATGAAACTAGCCAAGTACCTGAAAATAGAAAACATTTACATCACCGAGGCCTGCAAAGACACCAGCTGTTTTTACGGGGATTTTTCTTCCTTCCTGAAGGAGAGGGGGTTGATCGATGACGTCCGGAAAGTCAAACGCCTGTTCGTCAAGAGGGAAAGCATCCAGTCGACCGGCATCGGCAAAGGGGTCGCCACGCCGCATATTTTTTCCGACGAATTTTCCGATTTCTTGCTGGCCGTGGCCCTGATCCGCGACGGCCTGGATTTCAAGGCCCCCGACGGCCGAACCGTGCAGCTGGTCTTCCTGATCATGAGCGATGACCGCGACATCGGCTTGCACCTGAAAACCCTGGCCCATATCGCCCGCCTGACCGCCAGCAGTGACATCACCGGCAGCCTGAAGAACGCTTGCAGCGCCGCCGACGTCTATGCGGTGCTGATGGAGAAGGAAAAGGCCATTCTCAGTTGACCGTTTTTCAAAAAACCGGCCCTGCAAGCCTTTTTCCGTTTGACCGGCCGCTCAAGCTGATATATAATCAAGGCGATGGATCATTTAAAAAAAACAATCCTACTTGTCCGGCATGGAACAACCACTTTCAATGAAACCGACCATTTGCAGGGGCAAATCGACAATCCCCTTAACCAAAAGGGCCGTGACGAAGTCGCCCGCCTGGCCGCCAGGCTGAAGGAAACGGCCATCGATGCCATGTTTTCGTCGCCGCTGCA
>JAPKZL010000039.1 GCA_026393795.1 Candidatus Aminicenantes bacterium
GCAGACCGACCTGATCAAGCACCAGATACTGGTGGCCACCGGCGAGCCGCTGTCCTTGACCCAGGAACAAATTCACAAGTCGGGACATGCCATCGAGTGCCGCATCAATGCCGAGGATCCGGAAAACAATTTCCTGCCGCAAGCCGGTTCATTGAGCCAGTTCATTGTTCCCGGCGGACCGGGTGTCCGCATCGATTCAGGGGTCTTCCCCAAATACACCATTCCTCCCTACTATGATTCGATGATCGCCAAGCTGATCGTCTGGGGCGACACCAGCAAGGAAGCAATTTCCCGGATGAAAAGGGCCTTGCGCGAGTTCATCGTCGAGGGTGTGAAAACCACGATTCCCTTTCACTTGCAGATCATGCAGAATAAGGATTTTTTAAGCGGCGCCTACACAACCGGCTTTATTAGCAAAATGTTGGCGGCCAAGGGAGATCACTGATGCATTCCAAGCTGTTCATCAAATGCCAACAGTGCAGTACCACCCATTTCTATTCCTTTTTCAAGCACGCCCATTTTGTCTGTTCCCGCTGCGGTTATCATTTCCGGCTCGATGCGCCAACCTGGCTCAAACAACTATGCGACCGCGGTTCGTTCCGGGAACTCGACGAAAATCTGAAAAGTCTCGACCCCCTTGGTTTTCCGAAGTATGAATTAAAATTGGCACAGTCCGTCCAAAATACCGGGGCCAATGAAGCCGTGATGACGGGCGTGGCGGAAATCGATGGCTGCCCCGTGGCCCTGGCGGTGATGGAACCCAATTTCATCATGGCTTCCATGGGTTCCGTGGTCGGGGAAAAAGTGACGCGCCTGCTGGAATATGCCGCGCAGAATAACTTGCCCATGGTGATGATCATCTCTTCCGGGGGGGCGCGCATGCAGGAGGGAATCCTGTCGCTGATGCAAATGGCAAAAACCGCCGCCGCCATCCGCCGCCTCCATGAGAGCCATTTGCCACTGTTCACGGTATTGACCGATCCGACCACCGGCGGCGTGACCGCTTCCTATGCCATGCTGGGAGATATTATTGTCGCCGAGGCTGGTGCTCTGATCGGGTTCGCAGGGCCCCGGGTCATCCAGCAGACCATCGGCCAGAAACTGCCCGAAGGGTTTCAGCGCGCCGAGTTTTTGCTCGAGCACGGCATGCTCGATATAGTCGTACCCAGGAAAAACCTGAAAAAAACCCTGGTGACCATTTTAAAAATTCACCACAAACGGCCTTATACGCAACGGCCGCAGTATTTCAGCTGAGCAAGCGATGGTGCCGAAATGAAAGAATTGGGTTTGAACATGAAAACAGCACTGGAAACCGTGCGCCTGGCCCGGCACGGCAAGCGTCCGACAACCCGTGATTACATTGATGCCCTGATCGACGATTTCATCGAGTTGCACGGCGACCGGCGTTTTGCCGACGATCCGGCCATGGTAGCCGGCATCGGTTTTTTGGAAGGGATGCCGGTGACTATCTTGGGGCAGCAGAAAGGAAAAAATGTCAAGGAAAATATCCGCC
>JAPKZL010000040.1 GCA_026393795.1 Candidatus Aminicenantes bacterium
CGTACTCCTGCTCGCAGGAATGCTGACTGCCCAGCAAACCACCGCCAAGATCTTTGGCACCGTGCAACTTGAAGACGGCTCATTGGTTCCCGGCGTCAACGTCGAGGCCACCAGCCCCAAGCTGGTCGGCAAGGCGACCGCCGTGACCGATGAAAACGGCGCCTTCAGGCTGGTCAACCTTACCCCTGGAACCTACAAAGTGGTCTTCACGCTGCAAGGTTTCCAGACCGTTATCCGCGACAACGTCTCGCTGAATGCAGAGCAGTCCCTCAACCTGAAGGTGGAGATCAAGCTCGGCAACATCGAGGAAGCCATCACCATCACCGGTCAGACGGCTTTGATCGACGTCAAGAGCACGGCCAAGGGCATGACCCTGACCAAGGAAATGTTCGACGTCCTACCCAAGGGCCGCAACTTTGACGGCCTGGTGGCGGTCATCCCCGGCGCCCTCAATGAGAACCTCGTCGGCGGCCTTTCCATCGACGGTTCGTCGGGCGGCGAGAACATGTTCTACGTCGACGGCCCGAACACCAACTCGGTGTTCGGCGGTCAGGGCGCGCAGAACGCCGCCTTCGACTTTGTCGACGAGGTCCAGATCAAGGCCTCGGGCTACCAGGCCGAGTTCGGCGGTTCGCTGGGCGGCGTCATCAACGTCGTGACGCGCTCGGGCGGCAACGAATTCCACGGCGACGTGGTCGGCTACTACTCGGGCAGCGCCATTCGCGGCAGGGAACGCAACGCGGTCATCAACGACCCGTCGATCACCACTCCCACCCTGCGCGACTTCAACTTCGAGGATCGCGGTCAGGCCCTGACCGATTCGCGCCTGGAAGGCGGCTTCGGCCTCGGCGGCTACGTCATCAAGGACAAGCTGTGGTTCTACATCAACGCCCTGCCGGTCTTCCGTTCCAACACCCAGCCGGCCATCTACCTGGTCCCCGCCGATGCGGCCCACCTCAAATCCACCCCCTTCACCGACCCCGCCGTTCTGAACATCTACAATTTCGACCAGACCAATAATGACCTGAACTTCCAGGCCAAGCTCTCGGCGCAGCCCTTCAAGAACATGCGCCTGTCGGTGAGCTTCGTCAACAACTACAATCTCTGGGAAGGCGGTCTGCCCAGCCGCAACGGCACCTCGGCCGACAGCTACGACTTCGCCGCCCTCGGCTACGGCACCCCCAACTACAGCATCAGCGGCAACATCGACTACACCCTGGGCAACAACTTCATGATCAGCGCCCGCGCCGGTTACTTCTTCCTGGGCACGACCAACAAGCTCGACCCCAGCCAGGCCAACACCAGCTTCGATCCCCAGTACTCCTTCACCCTCGGCAACACCACCGTCAGCGAAGTGCCCGCGGCCTTGCGCCGTCCCACCGGCTACCTGAGCATCTCCACCCAGGCTTTGATATATCCGTTTGAAGTGGACGAGGAGAGCAACCTCAGCGCCGGCACCGACTTCACCTACTTCATGAACCTGGCCGGCGAACACGCCTGGAAGGCGGGCCTCGCCTTCACCAGGGCCAACGTCAACAAGGCCAACATGCACAACGCGCCCACCATCATGTACTCCGGCTGGCGCGGCGCCCCTTCATACGCCTACACCCGCGTGAGCGCCGAAGTCCGTGGCGGCCCCCATTCGCGCGTCAACTTGGATTTCCCGCACACCGGCCAGTACGGCGAGTTCGGCAACGTCAGCTCCAACCGCTTGGCCATCTACCTGCAGGACAGCTGGACCATCGCCAACAAGCTGACCTTGAACTTCGGCGTGCGCCTGGAGCAGGAGAACGTGCCCAGCTTTAACGATGATCCGGCCTACGAGGAATACTGGAACCGCGACGTCGTCAAGTGGGGCCTGCTCGACAAGATCTCCCCGCGCTTCGGCTTCGTTTATGACGTGCTGGGCGATTCCAGCCTCAAGGTCTACGGTTCCTACGGCGTGTACAACGACACCATGGAACTCGACATGGCCCTCGGTTCATTCGGCGGCATGCGCTGGATCTCCGACTACTATTACATCTACGATTTTTCCAAGATCTTCGAGTTCGGCAAGCTCAAGGCCGACGGCACCCGCGACTACTCCGCCGGCACCTACCGCAGCTCCACCAACTACCGCTCCCAGTACTGGTCATACCTCGATCCCGATCTGAAGCCCATGGCCCAGAGCGAACTGACCTTCGGTATCGAAAAGAAACTGAGCGACGACCTGTCGTTGTCGGCCCGCGGCACCTGGCGCAAGCTGATCCGCACCATCGACGACGTCGGCCTCCAGGTTCCCAACGCTGCCGGCGACGGTTTCGACGAAATGTACAAGATCACCAACCCGGGCTACGGCTTCTCCCGCCCGATCTCCCAGGGCGGTCTCATGAGCGACGATTTCTGGCCCTGCCCGAAAGCCGTTCGCGACTATAAAGCCCTGAACATTTCTCTGGAAAAGAGAATGAGCAACAACTGGATGGGCGGCCTCAACCTGACCCTCAGCCGCCTGTTCGGCAACTACACCGGCATCGTCAGCGGTGACGAGGCCATCGCCGGCACCATGGGTACCGGCCGCCCCGACGGCAACGTGACCCGTTACTTCGACATCTGGTGGATGCCTTACACCTCCAGCGGCAAGGAAGAGCTGGCGAACGGCCCCCTGCCCACCGACCGTCCGCTCGTCGTCAAGGCCTACGGTTCCTACGTCTTCCCATTCGGCGTGACCGTTGGCGGCGTCTTCGACTGGATGATGGGCACGCCCAGATCGACCGAGTTCTTCATCGACTCGGCCGCCGGTTACTATCCTCTGGGCCGCAACGACATGGGCCGCACCCCGGCCCTGTGGTTCCTCAACCTGTACGCCGAATACAACCTCAAGCTCGGCAAGAACACCCTGCAGTTCAGCGTCAACGTGGACAACGTGACCAACAACGACACCGGCATCTACTACTACAACTGCATCAACAACCGCAGCGTCTACACCTACTGGAACCAAGCCGCCTCGCGCAGCAGCGCCCTTGCCAAAGACTATGATGGTAACGGTATCATCTCTGTGGCTGACACCATCGCCACCATCAAGAACGGCTATGACCTGTTCGCCATGGAAGGCACCTGGCCGCAAGCCAACAACAAGTGGACCCGCGATCCCCGCTACGGCAAAGCCGTCCTCTTCCAGCTTCCCATCACTGCCCGTTTGGGAGTCAAGTTCATCTTCTAATTGCAGCTGCGTAAACTGAAGCTCTAGGTACAACAAACCGTACCTAACATACAGCCCGCCCCGGGCCGTCCCGGGGCGGGTTTTTTTTTAGGTCTTTTTTCGCCCGCTTTTCCCCCCGTGAAATTCAATAAAGTGATTTTCCCGGTATTTATTGAAAAAAACACAAAGACTTTTTGATTTTCTCCTCAAGCGGCAGGGATCACGACTGCCGGTAACGCCATTTTATTAAACCGGCAAATAGCCGCAAAGCCTCTTCCGTAAATGGTTTCGGGCCTGCACCATCCGTCCGCCTCCCGGTTTGGACGATCCCGCTTCACTTTGGCACGAATATTGCAGCGCTTATGGTGTTTTGTCTAATTAAAAAAAGGAGGACAAACAAATGAAATCTGTCAGATGCTTCGCCCTGCTGGCGATCAGCGTGCTCCTGTTCGCGGGAGCGTTGAGCGCCCAGCAGACGACCGCCAAGATCTTTGGCGTCGTGCAGCTTGAAGACGGTTCATTGGTTCCCGGCGTCAACGTCGAAGCCACCAGCCCCAAGCTGGTCGGAAAAGCCGTGACGGTTACCGATGAAAACGGCTCCTTCAGGCTGGTCAACCTTTCTCCCGGCACCTACAAGGTGATCTTTACCCTGCAAGGCTTCCAGACCGTTATCCGCGACAACGTGTCGCTGGTAGCGGAGCAGACCCTCAACCTGAAGGTGGAGATCAAGCTCGGCAACCTCGAAGAGGCCATCACCATCACCGGTCAGACGGCCTTGATCGACGTCAAGAGCACCTCCAAGGGCATGACCCTGACCAAGGAAATGTTCGACGTCCTGCCCAAGGGCCGCAACTTTGACGGCCTGGTGGCGGTCATTCCCGGCGCGGTCAACGAGAACATGCTCGGCGGTCTCTCGATCGACGGTTCGTCGGGCGGCGAGAACATGTTCTACATGGACGGCCAGAACACCAATAGCGTGTTCGGCGGCCAAAACGCCCAGCAGGCGGCCTTCGACTTCGTCGACGAGGTCCAGGTCAAGGCGTCGGGCTACCAGGCCGAGTTCGGCGGTTCGCTGGGCGGCGTGATCAACGTCGTGACGCGCTCGGGCGGCAACGAATTCCACGGCGACGTGGTGGGCTACTATTCGGGCAGCGCCCTGCGCGGTGCCGAACGCGACACCACCATCCTCGATCCCAAGATCAGCGCTCCTACCATGCGCGTCTTCAACTATGAGGACCGCGGCCAGGCCTTGACCGATTCGCGCCTGGAAGGCGGCTTCGGCATCGGCGGCTACATCGTCAAGGACAAGCTGTGGTTCTACGTCAACGCCCTGCCGGTCTTCCGCAACAATAAGCAGCCGGCCATCTACCTCTATCCCGCCAACGCGGCCCACGCGGCATCCGACCCCTTTGCCCCCACCCCGGTGATCAACACCTACAGCTTCACTTCGAACACCAACGACCTGAACTTCCAGGCCAAGCTCTCCGCGCAGCCTTTCAAGAACCTGCGCTTCTCGTTGAGCTTCATCAACAACTACAATTATTTCGAGGGCGCCCTGCCCAGCCGCAACGGCCAGTCGTCAGACAGCTACGCCTTCGGCGACCTCGGCTACGGCTTCCCCAACTGGAGCACCAGCGCCAACATCGACTACACGCTGGGTAACAACTTCATGATCAGCGCCCGCGCCGGCTATTTCTTCCTCGGCACCAACAACAACCTCGCCGACTCCTCGCTCAACGTCAATGGCGATCCGATCTACCAGATGGTCGTCGGCAACGGCAGCATCACCGCCGTCCCGGCCGCCATGCGCCACGGCACCGGCTGGACCAGCCAGTCGTTCCAGGCTATGACCGCGCCCTTCGAGGTCGACGAGCAGTTCAATCTCAGCGCCGGCACCGACGTAACCTACTTCCTCAACCTGGCCGGCGAACACGCCTGGAAAGCGGGCTTCTCCTTCACCCGCGCCGGGGTAAACCGCAATCAGATGTTCAACGCCCCCTACGTCCGCTTCTCCGGCTGGCGCGACAAGACAGCGACGACCACCTTCCGCGTCACCGTTGACGTGCGCGGCGGCGTGGTCGGCCAACCCGGCGGCTCGCGCACCAACCCCTTCTTCTCCAACACCGGACAATACGGCGCTTTCGGCGACGTCAAGAGCAACCGCATGGCCGTCTACTTGCAGGACAGCTGGACCATCGCCAACAAGCTGACTCTCAACTTCGGCGTCCGCCTCGAAAAGGAAAACGTCCCCAGCTTTAACGACGACCCGGCCTGGTCCCAGTACATCGGCGCCGACGTCATCAAATGGGGCTTCTTCGACAAGATCTCGCCGCGCCTCGGCTTCGTCTACGACGTGATGGGCGATTCCAGCTTCAAGATCTTCGGTTCCTACGGCATCTACAACGACACCATGGAACTCGACATGGCCCAGGGCTCGTTCGGCGGCTTCCGCTGGATCCGCAGCCTCTACTATCTCAGTGATCCCACCCGCCTTTACGACATCGGCAAAGTGAAGGCCGACGGCACCCGCGACTGGTCGATGCTCACCTTCCGCGCCTTCACCGACTACCGCGCCCAGTACTGGGACGGCCTCGATCCCGACATCAAGCCGATGGCGCAGAGCGAAATGTCCCTCGGCATCGAAAAGAAAATCAGCGACGACCTCTCCTTCTCAGCCCGCGGCACCTGGCGCCAGCTGATCCGCACCATCGACGACGTGGGCATCGTTGTCCCCTTCGAGGGCGGCTACAACGAAGTCTACAACATCACCAACCCCGGCTATGGCCTGTCGCGGCCGATCTCCCAGGGCGGCAATATGCCCGACGATTACTGGCCCACTCCCAAAGCCCAGAGAGACTACAAAGCCCTGAACCTGGCGCTGGACAAGCGCATGAGCAACAACTGGATGGGCGGCGTCAACTTGACCCTTAGCCGCCTGTTCGGCAACTACACCGGCAGCGTCAGCGCCGACGAGGCCATCGCCGGTGGCGGCAACGGCCGCACCGACGCCAACGTGACCCGCTACTTCGACTTCTGGTGGATCGGCTACAAATCCAACGGCAAAGAGGAAACTTCCAACGGACTGCTGCCCACCGACCGTCCCATCGTGGCCAAGGCCTACGGCTCCTACGCCTTCCCCTTCGGCCTGACCCTTGGCGGCGTCTTCAACTACATGAGCGGCACGCCCAGGACGACCGAGTTCTACATCGACACGGCCGCCGGCTATTACCCGCTGGGCCGCAACGACCTGGGCCGCACCCCGAGCCTCTGGTTCGTGAACGCCTACGCCGAATACAACCTCAAACTCGGCAAGAACACCCTGCAGTTCAGCATCAATATCGACAACGCCACCAACAACGACGCCGCCACCTGGTACTACACCACCATCAACGACCGCGGCCAGAACTTCAACTTCGAATTCCCCGGCGTGAGCAACATCACCGGCGGGGACGGCAATGGCGCCGCCACCGTTGCCTTCATCAAGGCCGGTTACGACCTGTTCGCCTTTGAAACCAGCACCTATCCGCAGGGCACCGACAAGTGGCTCCGCGACCCGCGCTACAACAAGCCCATCCTCTATCAACTGCCCATCACCGCTCGCTTGGGCGTCAAGTTCATCTTCTAATTGCAGTAGCTGCACCTGAAACCAAAGGCGCGGCAGCGAGCCGCGCCTGACATAGAGCCCGCCCCGGGCCGCCCCGGGGCGGGCTTTTTTTTACCGCGCCTGTGGTAGAATGGAAGCAAGATGAAAAAAAAGCTTGTTCGTTATTTGCTGCCGGCCCTGCTGATTGTCGTTGCGGCCGTTTTTTCCCTGCTCCGTTTTTATCATAAAACCGGCAAACCCCCGCTCAACCTGCTGCTGATCACCCTGGACACCACCCGCGCCGACCGCCTCGGCTGCTACGGCGACAAGCAGGCGGTGACGCCGGTACTCGACGCGCTGGCCCTTAGCGGCATCCTTTTCGAAAACTGTCAATCGCCGGTGCCCCTGACCCTTCCGGCCCATTGTTCGCTCTTTACCGGGCGCTGGCCCATCGGACACGGCGTGCGCAACAACGGTTCATATAAATTGAATGAAGCGGAAAAGACCTTGGCTGAAGAACTCGAAGCGGCCGGATACGACACCGTTGCCATCGTCGCCGCCTACGTGTTGAAAAGCAAGTTCGGCCTGGCCCAGGGTTTCAATCTCTACGACGACCGCTTCGCCTACGAAGAAAAAGCGGGCAACATCGACGCCGAGATCCCCGCCGACCGCGTCTACGACAAATTCAGGATTTGGCTTGGACTCGGGCACAAGAAGCCGTTCTTTCTCTGGGTCCATTTCTATGACGCGCACAAGCCCTATGCCCCGCCCCCGGCCTATTTGCCGGCGGCCGGCGGCGACGCCTACCGCGGCGAGGTGGCCTATGTCGATTCCTATATCGGCCGCATGATCGTTGACCTGAAGGAACATCGGTTGTTCGAGCGCACGCTGATCGTGGTCGTCGGCGACCACGGCGAGGCCTTCGGCGAGCACGGCGAAAAGGGCCACGGCATCTTCTGCTACGACGAAAGCCTGAGGGTGCCGCTGATCCTGGCCAACCCGTTCTTAATCAAAAAGCCGGCCCGGGTCGTTCGCCCGGCCAGCCTGGTCGATGTCGTGCCGACCGTGCTGGAAATGCTTGGCGTCGCTGCCGCCGAAACGTGGCAGGGGAAAAGCCAAGTTGCGGCCATGGCCGCCGGCGTTAAGGAAGACTCGCGTCCCCTGTATTTCGAAAGCATGTACGGCCGGGAATTGAAAAACTGGGCGCCGCTAACCGGCTTGATCAAGGGCGGTTTCAAGTACATCTCCCTGCCCCAAGCCGAATTGTACGACCTCAAGAACGATCCGGCCGAAAAGGACAATCTTTTTTTCAAGAAGAACATCCTGTCGCGGCAAATGGACCGCGAGCTGGCCGCCTTCATCAGCGAGCGCTGGGCCGCGGGCAAGCCGAGCGCGCCAACGGCGCTGAGCGCCGAGGACAAGGCGAAGCTCGCGGCCCTGGGCTATGTTTCCGGCTTCGCCCCGGCCGGCATCTCCGCCGCCGGGGTCGATCCCAAGACCGGCATCGGCTACGAAGCGCGTTTCAGCGATATGTCGGCCGCTCTCGACCGCGGCGAGACGGCCCGGGTGGAAGCCGAGGCCTTGCGCCTGCGCGACGAAACCGCCGGGCTGAAGCTTTCCCTGGCTTACCTCATGCTGGATTATGTCTACAAGCGGACGCGGCAATGGGACAAGCTTGAAGCCAATTTGCGGCGCGCCTGCGAGTTATTTAAGGATACCCCCGGCCAGGTGATGATCTTCCGGATCAACCTGCTGGAATTCTATCTCGCCAACGGCAGGCTCAATAGCGCCGAAGCGCTGGCCAAGGCCATGCTCCGCAGCGACCCGGAAAAGATCCGCGTGCTTGAAGTTCTCGGCGAAATTTGCGAAAAACGCCGCGATTGGCCCGGCGCCCTGGATTGGTACAGCCAGGCCAACCGCAGCGAGTCCAACAACGCCACCCTGACCAAGAAGAAAATCTCCCTGCTGCTGAAAACCGGCGACAAGCAAGCCGCCCTGGCCGCGAGCGAGACTTTGCTGCAAAGCGCCGACGGGGCAAGCGACAGCGAGCTGCTTTTTTCCACCGCCATGCTGGCATTTGAAACCGGCGACAGTGGGCGCAGCGAAGCGCTGCTGCTGCGCCTGTGCGAGATCCAACCCACGGCGCAACGCTGGTTCGATTATGCCTTGGTATTGGGCCGCAACGGTAAATTTATCCAGGCGATCGCGGTCATGGAAAAAGCGCTGGCAACGACCCCGAACGACCTGGACGCCGAAAGGCTGCAGGCGGCTAACAAGGCCCTGCGCGTCTGGAAAAGCCGCCAGCGTTGAGTTCTCCCTCGCCGGCCATCCCAAAGCGGTTTTTTGCCCCATGCTTGTGGTACAATTGGGCCAAGATGAAAAAAAAACTCGCCTTTTTTTTGCTTGCGGCTCTGCTGATCGTCGCGGCGGCCGGTTTTTTCCTGGTCCGTTATTACCATAAAGCCAATACTCCCCCGCTCAACCTGCTGCTGATCACCCTGGACACCACCCGCGCCGACCGCCTCGGCTGTTACGGCGATTGTTTGGCAAAAACGCCGGCGCTCGATGCCCTGGCCGCAAGGGGAATCCTGTTCGAAAACTGCTATTCCCCGGTTCCGGTCACCCTGCCGGCCCATTGCTCGCTCTTCACCGGACGCTGGCCCATCGCCCATGGCGTGCGCAACAACGGCTCCTACAAGCTGGGCGAAGCGGAGACGACCCTGGCTGAAAAACTCAAGTCGGCCGGGTACGACACCGCCGCCATGGTCGCCAGCTACGTTCTGAAAAGCAAGTTCGGCCTGGCCCAGGGGTTCGATTCGTTCGACGACCGGCTCGGCTACGAGGAGAAGGCGGGAAACATCGACGCCCAGATCCCCGCCGACCGCGTCTACGACAAATTCAGGAATTGGCTCGGAAACGACCACAGCAAGCCGTTTTTTCTCTGGGCCCATTTCTACGACGCGCACAAGCCTTATGCCCCGCCCCCGGCCTATTTGCAGGCGACGGCGGGCGACGCCTACCGCGGCGAGGTGGCCTATGTCGATTACACCATCGGCCGCATGATCGTCGACCTGAAGGAGCGGAAGCTGCTCGAAAACACCCTGATCGTGGTCGTCGGCGACCACGGCGAGGCCTTTGGTGAGCACGGCGAGAGCGGCCACGGCATTTTCTGCTACGAGGAGAGCGTTAAGGTACCGCTGATCTTCGCCAACGCCGGTTTGGCGAAAATACCGGCAAGGTTCAGCCGGCCGGTCTGCCTGGTGGACGTCATGCCCAGCGTGCTGGAAGTGCTCGGCATCGGCGCAACGGAAAACTCCCAGGGCCAAAGCCTGGCCTCGGCGCTGAACAGCGGCGGCGAACCAACCCAGCAGCCGATCTACCTGGAAAGCATGTACGGCCGGGAGATGAACAACTGGGCGCCGCTCACCGGCCTGATCGACGGTTCCTTCAAATACATCTCCCTGCCCCAGGCCGAACTGTACGACCTGCGCAGCGATCCGGCCGAAAAGGACAATCTTTTTTTCAAGAAAAACCTCCAAGCGCGGGAGATGGACCGGGAATTGGCCGCCTTCATCCATGACCGCCGGTCCGGGCCGGCAACGGATTCACGGCCGGCGCTCCAGGCCGAAGACAAGAAGAAGCTGGCCGCCCTCGGCTATATTTCCAGCTTCGGCGGCTCCAGCCAGGCCGGAATAGACCCCAAGCTAGGCATCGGCTACCAGGCCCGTTTCAGCAAGCTGGTCTCCGACCTGGACCGGGTGGATATCGCCCGCGTCGAGGCCGAGGCCTTGCGCCTGCGCGACGAAACCTTTTCGCTGAAAATGCCGTTTGCCTATCTCATGCTCCATTACGTCTACGAGAGGAAACAGCAATGGGGCAAGCTCGAGGCCAACCTGCGCCGCGCCTGCGAAATTTTCAAGGACAACCCGGAGCAGGCGTTGACTTTCCGGAGCAACCTGCTGGACTTCTATCTGGCCAACGACCGTCTCGACGCCGCCGAACGACTGGCAACGGCGATGCTCCCCCTATACCCGGACAGTACGCGGGTCTTCGAGATCCTCGGTGAGATAGGTGAAAAGCGCCAAAGTTGGCGCGATGCCTTGAAGTGGTATGCGCAAGCCAAAAAGATCGAGCCCAACAACACCGCGCTCGCGAAAAAAACGATCCATATGCTTATGAAGACAGGAGATAACCGGGCCGCCTTGGCTGCAAGCGAATCCCTGCTAAAAACGACGGACGGGGCAAACGACACCAGCCTGCTCTTTTCCACCGCCATGCTGGCGATCGAAACCGGCGACAACGGGCGCAGCGAAGAACTCCTGCTGCGCCGCGGCGAAATCCAGTCCACGGCCCAGCACTGGTTCGATTATGCCTTGGTATTGGGCCGCAACGGAAAATTGGACCAGGCGATCGCGGTCATGGAAAAAGCATTGGCAACGACGCCGAACGATCTGGACGCCGAAATGCTGCAGGCTGCCGACAAAGCCCTGCAGGTCTGGAAAAGCCGCCGGCGCTAGGGTTTTGTTATAACCCAGCGCCGGCAACCGTTTATTTTTTCATCTTCTTCAAAGAATCGATGACGGCCTGGACGACCGGAGCCTGGTCCGAATTCGGCTCAACCTGCAGGAATTTGTTGAAGCTGTCGATGGCCTTGTCGTAGTCCGCCTTGTTCAGGTAGGCGTAGCCGAGCTTCAGGAACGGGGTGCCCCAATCGGGTTTGATCTGGGTGGCCAGCGCATAATAGGTGATGGCATCGTCCACTTTCTGGTTGTTGAAATAAATTTCAGCGACATTGTAGGCCAGCACCTCATCCTTGGGATTCAACTCCAGGGACTTTTTGAAATATTCCTGGGAGGTCTTGAAATCGTTCTGGCGCAGGTAGACCTCGCCGATGGAGGCGATGCCCTTGGCCTGGATGACCGTGTCGGCGTTCGCCTTGGCCTTTTCGATGCTGGTTTCGTAATTCTGGATGGCGGTCTTGTAATCCTGAATTTCGCGGTAGCAGTCGCCGATGTTCAGATAGATCTGGTAGATCGACGGGTTGTCAACGGAGAACTGGTTGAATACCGCCAGCGCTTCCTGGTACTTCCTATCGTTGAACAGGTTGTTGCCCTGCTCGAGCTGGCCGACCGCGACTTCGTCCTTCAACCGGGCCTTCTTTTCCACATCGACCTGGAGCACGATGTTCACCGCGGGGTTGCGGTTCAGCTGGGAAACGGAAAACTGCTGGGTATTGGGCAGGAAGCCGTCGGCCACGACGATGATGTTGCAGCGTCCGGTTCCCAGGCCGATCAACGCCCACTCGCCCTTGGCGTCGGTGGTCGTTTCGAACTTCTTGCCGGCGTTTTCGAACTCCAGGGTAATGCTCGCATTGGGAATCGGCTTGCCGGTTGGATCCAGCACCGCGCCGTTCAGCCGTCCGCGTCCCTGCCCCGCCTGGGCATTCAGGCCGCTGGTCAGGAAAAGCCCCGAGACGAACAGGATGGTCAGGGTGACCAGGAGTCTATTTTTCATGTTTTTCTCCTCCTCTGTACTTTATAAAACAACCTTGAACTTGTATTCTTGCTTGCCGGCGGCCTTGGACACATTGTCCAGCATCTCGATTTCCAGGATGTAATCGCCGGGTTCCAGCTTGATCTCCTTGCGCTCGGTTTCCACGCCCTTGGCGTCCTTGGTGATTTCGGAATAACTCAGAGCGATCGGCTGGCTGACGATGATGCTTTTCGCCGCGGCCGGGCCCAATTTACGGATGTCCTGGCCGTTCTTCTTGAAGCGGTAGGTGATTTGCAGGGCGTAGGTGTTGGCGGCGTCGGCCTTGGCGCCCAGGATGAAATAGAACAGGTCCAGGCTTTCGCCGGCCTTGAATTCGTTGCTGATGCTGGGGGCCATGACCAGGGTGTTGTAGACGAATGAATTCTTGTGAATGATGATCTTGCTGTCGGCGACGGGCATCTGTTGTAGCCCGGTGACCGAGTACACCGGCGTGGTATCCAGCTTGTTCTGCAGCAGGGCGACGTCGGGCAGGATAAAATCGCTGTACACGACCGAGATTTTGGCGAAATCGGGGGTGCAGACGGCGAGGGCCAGCAGATAATTGCCGGCCGGATAGATTTCGCCGGCAATGGAATAGAAGTTCTCGCCGGCGGGCTGGAAGGTCGCCTGGTTCTCTTCGGGATTGAAGGGAATGTAGCGCTCGCGCACGATGGCGCCGGCAACGCCGTTTTCCAGCCGGTAGACGCGGATGAAGGCATGGAACTTGGCGCGCAGAACTCCGGGCGTTTCGACTGCGGCGGCCAAGTTCAGGTCGGCATTCTTTATCTTGAACAGGAAGATCGGATAGATCTGATTCTGCTGGGCGGGAAGATAGAGGGTGCGCAGATAGTTTAGGGGAATGTCGCTGCGGTTCTGTCGCTGGGCCACGCCGGCATCGATGACGGCCGCGACCTGGGGAGCGATGTAGACGGGGCCCGAGGCCTTTTTTTCATCGGCCTGACCGGCCTTCTGGGCCGGCAGCTGCTGGCATAACAGCAGCGCCAAAATGGAAGCGGCGATGATGGCTTTTTTATAATTCATTGATTTCTCCTTGTTATAGGCTGAAGTTTATTTTTTTGCTGACCTTGCTGTTGTCGGTGGCGTTCTCCAGGGTGACCAGGGCGGAATAGTTTCCCGGCGCCAACTGCAGCGACAGCTGGATGCCCAGTTTTTTGGAAAGCTTGTCCAGGTCGCCGGGCGACAGGGAAACCGTGTGCGTCTCCTGTTTTTGCAGGACAGTTTCATCCTTGGGCCCGGAGACAAGGACGTCGATCTTGAGCACCGTCTCGATGGCCGAGGTTTGCCCCGGCTTCTGGGTCATGCTCAATTTCTCATAGGGAACGGAGATGATCAGTGTCGCCTCGCCGGCAGCACTGGTCTCGACCCGGACATCAAAATCGAACACCACCTGCTTGAAATCCAGGCCTTCGGGCTTCAGGCGCATCTGGGTGCTGGCGATCACGCCGAGCTGCTGCACGCTCTGCGGTTCCAGCTTGTACACGCCGGTGAAGGTGTAATCGACGAAGACGATGGTGAAATATTGATAGTACCATATCTCCATCGGCCGGTCGTAGAAGGTGTAGCCGCTGGGATAGGTATTGCGGCGCTCGGGATCGCCGAGGAGGATGTACGCCCGGCCGCGGTCGGTCAGCCAGCCGGAACTCCCTTCGCGGAAGAGGCGGTTGGCCTTGTCGATGCGGCCGTAGTACTCGTCGCGGAACTCGTTTTCCTCGGTGTCGGGGGACGGATCGCGCTTCTTCCAGAAATCCTCGATGAACTGCTTGCGCTCGGCCGCGCCCAGGCTGGGAAACACCTTCTTCTCCTGCTTGGTGATGATGTAGCGGACTTCGGACAAGAATTGCTGATCCTCGGGCGGCAGCGAACGGATGGTTTTGCCCATCGCCGAACAGCCCGCCAGCACCTGGATGAGGACCAGGACGAGCCAGCCCCAGCGCCATTTCTTCATTTTTTATCTCCACGCAGCGCCGCCAGGCGCTCCTTGATCTTGTCCTGTTTGGGATCGATCTTCAGCGATTTTTCCCAGGCTTGGATGGCCTCGGGGTTGTTGCCCAGGGCGAGATAGCAATCCGCCAGCGCGTTCAATATTTTGGGGCTGCCGCCATAATGATTGATGTGCAGTACGAAGTAATCAATGGCGTCCGTGTACTGGTTCAGGGCTTGGGACGTTTGCGCCAACATGAGCAGGAATTGGTTTTTCCCCTGGTTCTTGTAGGGCAGCAGGGCGATATCCTTGGCCTGTTGGAAATCCTTCTGCTCCACCAGCACGCGGCAGAAATCCATGGCAAAAGCGGTATTTATGGGCGAGAGGTGGTAGGCCCTCTCCAGCAATGGCCGGGCTTGCGCCAGGTTCTTGAGGTTCAGGTACTGGTTGCCCAAATCGTTCCAATACTGCGGGGCGGTGATGGAAGGCTGCGGGAGCGACATGACCCACGGCTGGGGCAGGGCCGGCATGGGCGTGATATAGAACAGGCTTTCCTTGACGTCCAGCGGCTTTCCCTGCGGCGACAGCAGGGTCACGCGCAGGGTGTAGTTGGCCGCCTTGAACGCGGCCAGCGGCAATTTCTCAATGACATCCGGCAGCGCCCCGGAGTAGTCGGCGATTTTTTTGACCACGGTCTGCACGCTGGCGTTGTCCTTGATGATATCGAACTGCAGCGAGCCCTCTCCCTTTACTTCGCTGCTCAGCCCCAGCAGCTGGAAGAACACGACGAGCGTGTCGCTGGCCAGGAAATCATTGCGCGGAGACGGCACCAGTTGCCGGTTGTCGATCAGAAACGGTTTGCTCTGGCCATTGTAGCTGGGAGTGTCGATCAGCCTGTTGGCCAGCAGCAGAGAACTGATCCCGGTGGGGGGGCTTTCCGGAATCTCGACATCGCCCTCGGCGGAGGTGAATTCGCGGGAAACGGTGTTTTTCAACAGGATGGTTATCTTGTACTTGCCGGGGATCAGCGGGAACATGTCCTGGAAGCTGAAAAGCTTGTCCTTGATATTCACCATCTGCGTTTCGTTTAATTCGACCGGGATCGATTTGTTGAATTGAAAGACGGAACGGTTCTGGTTATCGATGATGCTGCCGAAGATTTCCAGGGTGGTGTAGAACTTGTCGTTGTACTGCTCGATGGTCAGTTTCTTGGGCTCGATCAGATAATGGACGAAATAGTTGCCCGCGGCCGGGTGGCGCACCACGGTGAGCACCTTGGAACTCTCGATGTAGTTGGCCGTGTAATCCATCTCCACCATGTCCTTGTAACGGAGCATTTTTTCGGCGTACTGGGTGTTGACCTTGCGGGCGGGCGCGGTGGGGATCTTGGTGGTGATGAGCAGCTCGGACGACATGGAAGGCGAATAGCCGCTGCTCTCCCCCGGGATCAGGTTCAATGACAGTTCGGCGACGGTGGGCTCGATTTCCAGAAGCTTCGCGTAGGCGGTCTGGTAATCGTTTATGTCGCCGTCGTAGTCCATCATCAGGTACTGCGGCCCGAAACGGACGGGCGAGTACAATTCAAAATCACCGGAGAAGTCCCTTTTGAAAAAAAGGACATCGAAGGCGTTGGGCAGCCCCATATCGGCCATCCCCTGGTAGTACCAGATGACGATCGGCCGTAGCTCGGTCGTGTTCTCGAGCTTGTCCACCGACTTGGGCGCGCCGAGCAGGATATAGATCCGGCCCATGTCCGATTTCCAGCCCGGGGCGGGGGATTCCTTGCCGAACCACTGGTTGGCGTACTGGATGCGCCGGTGGTGCTCGATCATGAATTCGTTCTCAGGGGTGTTGGGATTGGGATCGCGCTGTTTCCAGAAAGCCTTGATGAACGCATCGCGCTCGAGGTCGCTCGACAGTTGCAGGAACACCTCTTTTTCCTTTTCGGCGATGATGTAAACGACTTCCTCGGTGAGCCAGGTCTTGTACCGGGGAGAGAGCTGTTTGATCAGCGCCCTTTCAGAAACGGCAGGCAACAGGAGGACGAGAATCAGGACCACGGGCAGCCAAAGCGTTCGTTTCATCATTTCCTCGCAATGGATCAATAAAAAGAAGTCATTATAGCATGCAAGATTTCCTTTAGCAAGCCATCAGGACCGGGGCTTGGCCGGCACTGAAAAAGCGCATCATTTAAAAATCCGCCTTCGCTTTATGAAGAAAACGCGCCGGCACGGTGGTTGACACACCCGGCCGATTGGACTATAATCGGCTGGATGGCCGCTCCAGCGAAAAACAACTCCCAGGCCTCGCGACGACGCCGAGCTCAATGGCGCCGCCCGATTTTTCCCCTGGCCATAGCCGCCGCCATTATCGCCCTGGGCGTGGTCCTTTTTGGCCCGAGTGGGAAGCGTCACATTCACAAGCGCAAGCTGCAAGGCTGCAACGTCATCCTGATCACCCTGGACACCACCCGGGCCGACTACCTGAGCTGCTATGACGCGGACCATGTGCCAACGCCCAACCTCGATGCCCTGGCCGCAGCGGGGACCATCTTTGACCGCTGCATCTCCCAGGTGCCGCTGACCCTGCCGGCCCATACCACAATCCTTTCCGGCAGCTACCCCGCTTTCCACCAGGTGCGCGACAACGGCAGCTTCGTCGTCCCGGAGGGGCTGGAGCTTCTGTCCGAGACGCTGCGTCGTCGGGGTTTTGCGACCTCCGCTTTCATTTCGGCCTACGTCCTCCATCGGAAATGGGGGCTGAATCGGGGCTGGGACTACTACGGCGACAGCTTCCGCTTCAGCAAACTGAAGACCGTCTCGTTGAGCAACATCCAGAAGCTGGCCGGCGATGTGCTGCCCGAGGCCGAGGCCTGGCTGGAAAAGAACGGAAAACGAAGGTTCTTTTCATGGATCCACCTCTACGACCCGCATGCGCCGTACACGCCGCCGGAGCCATTCGCCTCCTTGTACCGCAGCAATCCCTATGCGGGCGAAGTGGCCTACATGGACGCCGAGCTGGGCAAGTTTTTCTCGTTCCTCAAGGCGCGCGGTCTCTGGGACAACACCCTGATCGTGGCGGCGGGGGACCACGGTGAAATGCTCGGCGAACACGGCGAAAACGCGCACGGCTTTTTCGTCTACGAGGCCGCGGTGCACGTGCCGCTGATCGTTCGCTCGCCCTGGCGATTGCCGGCGCGCCGGGTGGCGACGACGGTCGAGCTCGTGGATATCGTGCCCACGATTCTGGAGGCGTTGGGCATCGCCCCCGGAAAAACCCAGCAGGGCAAGTCGCTGCTGCGGTTGGCTTTTGGCGATGAGAGCGAGGGGTTCGGTCAAGCCCTGTGCGAGACATGGTATCCCCGGCTGCATTACGGCTGGTCGGAGCTGACGGCCATCTACCAGGACGGGTACAAATTCATCGAAGCGCCGCAGGAGGAATTGTACGACCTGGCGAACGGCGGCATGGCTGAGGATGACAATCTGTGGTTGAAAAAGTCCGCCATCGGCAAAAAAATAAAAAAAAACCTGCAGGATTTCCAGGCCCGGATTGCGCGCGGCTCGCTTTCATCCACGACCCAGGCCGCGCTGAGCCGCGAGGACCGTCAGAAGCTGGCCGCGCTGGGCTACCTGTCCACGGTGGTCGATACCACGGAAAAAACAGGCCTGCCGGACCCCAAGACCAAGATCCAGGTATACAACGACATCACGCGCGTGCGCGACCTGGAGCAAGACGGGCGGATCGACCAGGCGATCGTCCTGATGAACGGAATCCTCGCCCGCGACCCGGAAATCGTCGATGGGCATTCGCTCCTGGGCAACCTGTATTACACGGAGAAGCGCTTCCCCGAAGCCCTGGCCGCTTACCGCCAGGTGATCCGCCAAAAAGCCAATGACAATTTCGCCATGGTCGACGTGGTCAACACCCTGATGGCCATGAAGCAGCTCGACCAGGCTGAAAAGGAGATCCACGCCTTCCGCGCCATATTCCCCAAGGATGCGACTTTTCTGCGGCTGCTCGGCCAGGTCGCGGAGCAGCGCCAGCGCCCAGACGAGGCGCTGGCCTGGTTCCAAAAGGCCTTGATCCTGGATCCGAAGTACGCCGAGGTTTATTTGAAAATGGGAGAGATCCTTTTCCAGCGCCAGGACTTGGCCGGCGCCGAAAAGTGCCTGGCCAAGGCCCAGGAGATCAATCCCGACCTGTCCAAGGTCGCCTTTATCCGCGCCCAGGTGGCCGACGCCTGCGGCGACCTGGAACTGGCGCGAAAATCCTACTTGCGCGAGCTGGAGATCAACGAGAAGAACGTCGGCGCCGCGTTCAACCTGGCTCAGGTTTGTAAAAAGCTGGGACGGATGGATGACGCGCTGCGCTTTCTCCGGATGACCACGGAGATCGATCCCGGTTTCAACCTGCCCTTTTTCATTATCGCCAGAACCAATTTCGACAGCCGCCAGAACCTGGA
>JAPKZL010000041.1 GCA_026393795.1 Candidatus Aminicenantes bacterium
TCGAGCCGTCGGCCAGGCGCGCCACCACCATCTGGCCGGGATCGGCCTGGCTGGTTTTCTTGATCAAAACCAGGTCGTTGTCCTGGATGTAGGCGTCCTCCATGCTCTGGCCCTGCACGCGGAAGGCCACGATGTCGCCGCCCTTTTCGGCCAGCCACTCGGGCAGTATCACCTCGTCGCCCAGGCTTTCGAATATTTCCAGCGGGGAGCCGGCCGGGACCATGCCCACCAGCGGCACAACCAGGCGCTCGCCAGCCAGTTCCCAGGCCCTGCCCTCCTTGAGCAAAACTCCCCTGGCCTGCAGGCGGCCAAGGTAGGCGTGAATGGTCGCCGGCGACGAGAGCCCGGTGGCGCGGGCGATTTCGCGCACGGTGGGGAAAACACCGTTGCGGCGGCTCAAACTCCTGATCTTTTCCATGAAAATTTTTTGTTTTTTGGTCAGCATTTGTTCGTCTTTTGTTCGCCTTTTCAATAATAGTATGGATTTGGGCGTTTGTCAACCAAAAAAGAATTGGAATTTGGAATTTGTAAGGGCGACCGGCCGGTCGCCCCTACATCATTTTTTCAACTTCAAACAATATTTTTTTTACTTCTTCCAACCTCTGGCGATGATAAAGAGGCCAAGGGCGATCAGCAGCGAGGGCCAGAAGAAATTGCGGGCAAAATGCCACACCCGCCAGTAATAGGGATGGAAAAAAGGGATGTTGTGCAGCAGAAAAATAGCGCCGATGAAAATCAGCTCATTGGGAATGACGATCAGACCGATGATATAGGCCAGCAAAGCCGATCCGCCCATGAAAAAAAAGGCGACGGCGACGATGCGCACGATCACCGGGTCGATATTGAAATACTCGGCGATGCCGCCGCAAACACCTCCGATCATGCGATTTTGACGGCTGCGGTATAGTTTTTTCATCAGACCTCCTTGAAAGGGTGACCCTTAGATAGTATAAACGAGAAAAAGGCGCTTCCGGTTCAAAAAAAATCACGGCGCGACGATTTTTCCCCTTGCCAAATATTTTGCTTCGGTTATAATCATGGACTATCGGCGCAACATGCAGCAAATTGAGATAGAGATCGTATCGGCAGCCAAGCGAAAATTGGCATTACACTCTTTCCCGGAGCTGACCTCGGAACGCAAGCTGGTCGGCAAGGGGCTGCGCATCCTCAAGGAGAACCTGCCGGGGCTGATGCGTTATATCTCCAAGCAAAAGGTGATGGGCCACATGCCGAGCTACCGGATCATCATTAAAACACGGGAAAAGATCGACATCGGCCAGGTCCGCGACCTGCTGGAGCACTGGCTGCGGCATAAAAAAAACAGGCGCATGGCCTACGTGGTCGTTGAACTGCTGCTCATGCCCTTCAGCGCCTTCATCGCCGTGCTTCCCGGTCCCAATATCGCCTTTTACCTGCTGTTCGTCCTCTTCTACTTCCACCTGAAAGCGTTTCTCAGCCTGCGCAAGATCGACATCGGCAAGCTGGATATAACCCTGGTTATGTCCTAGCCGGAAATCGGCGTAAGGTTTAAGGCGTAAGGTTTAAGGTTCAAGATAATCCTCTTCTTCACCCTCAACCGTACGCCGTTCGCCCTAAACCAAGTCTTTTTATTGCAATTAAAGCCCTAATTTCTGCTTGGCCTGGGCAGTGAGGGTTTTGAACTCCGCCTCGATACGCTGCTGTTCCTTCAGCAATTCGGCGGCGGCAGCGGCGTTGGGGTCGTCGGCTGCCGGTTTGGCGCTTCCCGCCTTCAGCTTGTCGATCTGCTCCTGGATCTTGTCGAGCTTTTCCTGCTCGTAGCCGGGCATTTCGACATCGCCGTAAGTCTCGTTCAGCTGCCTTTCCAGCTTGTCGTAATCGCGCTCCAGCTTCTTTATTTCCTTGTCATTGCTGACCACCGGCTTGACCGGCTTCACCGTGGCGTTGTACTTCTTGATCCGAGCGTTGAAATCATATTTTTCGAACAGCCAGAACTGGGCATTCTTGAGCAGGGCCGCCTGGCGGGTGGCGTTCGTTTCCTTCTGGTACAGGAGCCCTGCCTCGATATAGTAGTTGATGGCCTGGTCGTAGAATTTCTTGTCTTTCTTGGCTTTTTCCAGGTAAATGTTGCCCAGGCGCTCGGCATTGATCGCCTTGCGGTTCTTGGCGTAGGCTTCGCTGAATTCCTTGACCGCGGCCTCCAGTTTATTGGCGGCCACCAGCGAGCGGGCGTAGATTTCGAATATTTTTTCATCAGTTTTTTCGCTTTCGGAGAAGGTATTGAACTTGCTGATCGCCTCTTCATATTTTTTCTGGGTGTAGAGCACGCCGATCTTTTCCAGGCTGGTCAATTCTTTGGCCGGCTTGGCGGCGGCTCCGGTCAGTTCGTTCTTCAGAGCCTGCGCATCCTTGGCGATGTCGGCGACGTCGTTTTTCTGGGTAAAATCGAGGGCTTTGTCGGCCCATTTCAGCGCTTTCTCCAGGCTGTAGCCGGAATAGGACTTGACCCCGAACGAGCTGCCCATGATCAGGTAGACGGTCGCCTCCAGCTTGGCTTCCAGGCCGCCTAGGGCCATGGCCTTTTCGCCGTTGCGGATGGCCTTGTCGTAGTTCTTGTTGTTGTGGTAGTTGACGGTCAGCCAGTAATAGGCCAGCTTGGTAAAGACGTTCTGCGCCGGGTCGGGGTAGTTCTTGATGTAGGCTTCCAGGGCGGCGATGCGCTCGCCGACGCTCGCCTTGGCCAGGGCCGTGGTGTAGTCAATGCCGGCATTCTCCATGTTCTGGGCCCAGACGAACGAACCGGTCAAAAATACGATCAGCGCCAGCGCGCGTAGTTTCTTCATGCAAGCCTCCCTTGTTTATGACATTCATTACTAATTAGACGGCAAAATCTATTTAAACGATGCACTAGACCATATTTTTTCATAGCAGTTTTTCAAAGTCCAGCTCATGAATTTTACCTTGCTAAAGTACCATAATTTTCAAATAAAAACAAGCGCTTAAAGATGATTTTAGCGAAAAAATAAAATTCCAAACCACAAATTGCAAATCCCAAATAAAGTTAATAGAAATCCTCTTTTGTAGGGAACGCAAATTTGCGTTCCCTACCCAGGCAGAGCTACCGCGCACCTTACACCGAGCCATCTTCGTTGTTACAGTCACTCAACCTTCCCCTTGCCACTAAGCCCAGAACCAAATATAATATATGGCGACCCAAACAAGGAGAACAACCATGTACCCGGTCATCGAATGGAAGGATGGCGCCGTCGTCATGCTCGATCAGCGCCAGCTGCCGGCCGTAGAAAAATTCATCGTCCACCGCAGCCACCTGGAGGTGGCCAAGAGCATCAAGGAGATGGTCATCCGCGGCGCCCCGGCCATCGGCATCGCCGCCGCCATGGGCATCGCCCTAGGCATGGCCGAGCTGCAGGACAACCCCAGGATCAAGGACCCCGCTTTTTTAGAAGAAAAATTCAAGGAGATCGTGGCCGCCATCACCGCTACCCGGCCGACGGCGGTGAACCTTTTCTGGGCGGCCGCGTGCATGGAAAAGGTCTTCCGCGAGAACCGGAGCGATTTTTCGCGGCTGCGCGAAAAACTGATCGCCGCCGCCATCGCCATGGACGAGGAGGACGTGGCCATCAACCGCCGCATCGGCGAAAACGGCCAGGAGCTGCTGCCAAGCGGCAGCACGGTGCTCACCCATTGCAACGCCGGGGCTTTGGCCACGGGCGGTTACGGCACGGCCCTGGGGATTGTGCGCGCCGCCGTG
Source organism: Candidatus Aminicenantes bacterium (assembly GCA_026393795.1). Classification (NCBI taxonomy): domain Bacteria; phylum Candidatus Aminicenantota; species Candidatus Aminicenantota bacterium. The sequence continues at coordinate 3,752 of JAPKZL010000041.1, forward strand.
GAGAACGGAAAGGATATCCGGGTGATCGCCGGCGAAACCCGCCCCTACCTGCAGGGGGCGCGGCTGACCGTCTGGGAGCTGCAGCGCGATCGCATCCCAGTCACCCTGATCACCGACAACGCGGCCGGGCTGGTCATGAAGAGAGGGATGGTCCAGGCGGTGATCGTCGGCGCCGACCGCATCGCCGCCAACGGCGACACCGCCAACAAGATCGGCACCTACGCGCTGGCCGTCCTGGCCAGCCATCATGGCATTCCTTTTTACGTGGCCGCCCCCTTGTCCACCATCGACATCCAGACCCGCGACGGGGACAACATCCCGATCGAGGAGCGGGACCCGAGTGAGGTCACCCAGTTCCGCGGCCAGATGACGGCGCGGCCGGAGACCCGCGTTTTCAATCCCGCCTTCGACATCACCCCGGCTTCACTGATCACGGCCATCGTCACCGAGGAGAAGGTCCTCTATCCGCCTTTGGCGAAGGCGCTCGCCGCGCTGCCGGGACTCAGGCGAAAATAGCCTTCAGCTCCTCCAGGCGGCGCGAGATTTGGACGCCGCGCCCGCAAACGGCCCGGCATTTCCCGCAATCGGCGCAGGACTTCAGCCCCCGTCCGGCCGGGATCTCGTCCAGGGCCCGGCGCATCTCGAAGAAATTGGCGTAGTCGGCGGCGTACATGTGCGCCCGCAACAGGGCCGGCACGTCGACCCCGGACGGGCAGGTGCCGGAGCAGCTGCCGCACTGGCGGCAGACGCCGCCCATGGCCAGGCGGACGTTGCGGTCCGCAAGAAACTTGACCTCCTCCGGAGTGTATTCGAGATTGAAGGCCACCGGCCAGTCGGCCTCGAGCTGCTCGAAGGTGGTGAAGCCGGGAACGGCGGTGGTTACCGATTCCAGCCGCAAGGCCCACTTGAGCAGGGCGGAGTTGATCAGCGTACCGTCATAGAAACTCTTGAGGTTTTCCGGCCCGCTGTCGCGGTACCAGGATTGCTTGCACTGGGTCTTCATAGCCACCAAGCCGATGCCGGCGGCGGCGGCTTTTTGCATCGCTTCCAGCAGCTCCTTGTAATCGTACATCGAGTAATTGATCGAAGTAAGAACGACATCGAAGCGGCCGTCCTTGGCCGCGAATTCCAGGCACTCGGCCATGCCGCGGTGGGTGGAAAAGCCGACGAAGCGGGCTTTCTTCGATTTTTTCGCCTTGTCGATCGCCGCCAGCAAGCCGGGGCGCTGCAGCATCGCCGGCTCGCTGACGTTGTGGATGTACAGGATGTCCACGTGGTCGGTCTGCAGCCGGGCCAGCGACTGGTCGAAGCGCGCCAGGAATTCCTCCTCGATCAGCTTGTCCCCCATCTGGTCCATCATCTCGGGCTTGCCCGGCGGAACCTTGGTGGCAATGATCACCGCGTCGCGGGCATTCAGTTCCTTGAGCACGCCGCCGAGCATCTCCTCGTTCTTGCCGCGCTGGTAGCCCCAGGCGGTGTCGAAAAGGCGCATACCGAGCTCGAAGGCGCGCTTGACCAGCGCCGGGTTGTCGGCGTTCATCACCCCCATGGAGACGACCGGGAGCTTCAATCCCGTCCGGCCCAGGGTGCGGGTAAGAGGTTGGGCGGCTACGCCCGTCCCCTTGTGGGACTGGGCGTTCAGTTTCAATCCCGTCTTGCCCAGCAACCCGGCCGCGGCCGTTCCGCCGATAGCTTTAAATAGAAAATCTCTACGGCTGCTCATGTGACACCTCCAGTTTGGTAATTGATTTTAAATTAACTGAAACGTGTTTTCAATCCGGAGCGGCATGGCAGCACGGCGTGGTTTCCCCCCTATGCGGAAGGGAAAGCAAGCCACGCTGCACTTGCCTTACTTGTTTTTCCTGGCCAGGAAAGCGCTCAGCTCGCCGGAGAGCTTTTCGGCCATGGCGATGGCCTTGTCCTCGGTCAATTTTTCCTGGAGCGCCTGGAGCTTCTCCTGCAGCAATCCGACCGCGTGCATGGCGTCATCGGCATCGCTGGTCATATCCAGTCCCCCCACCGCCGCCGCGCGCTCTGCCTGGCCCATGCGCTGCCTGGCAGCCTGGAACTCGTCGGCCAGGGCCTGGACCTGCTTCTGCTCGTCGCTCATGCCGCCGACCACGAATTTCTGGTAGGCGAAATACCCCGCCGCCACGAGCAATATCAATATGACTAATTTTTTCATGATTACGCCTCCTTGTCGGCCACATTGTAAAAAAAAGCAAGGGAGTTTGCAAACGATTTTTGCCGCCGAGAAAAACCTGTACGCTTATTTGCCGAAGATCCGCGCGATAAGGGGGATGTCCTCCGAATCAACGGCGGCGAAGCAGAGGCGCTCGACGCCGGCCGGGATCAAGTCGTAAAATGATTTCAATTCGTTGAGGGGGATCGGGGCGCTGCTGCGCCAGTTACGCACCTGCAGTTTGACGGCCAGTTTGGATCCCCAGATTCTGAGGGCCGCCTCCAGAGTGGCTCGGAAATGGCTGTGGCTTGGCCGGAAACTGGATAAAAACAAGCAAAAGGTAAAAAAGCAAAAAAGCACAAGGTTATTCACCCGTCCTCGCCAGGCGAAAGCCAAGGCGGTAAGAGCGGTAATCGGGATAATCACTGTTGCGATAGGCGTTGCAAACACGCGGCTCAAGTTCATAGTAGCTGCCGCCCCGATTTACGCGTTTGCTACCCACAAGCGGCCCCGGCGGATTGATGGCAGGGCTATTCTGATAATAAATCCTGGAATACCAGTCCTCGCACCATTCCCAGACATTGCCCAGCATGTCGTACAAGCCAAAAGCATTGGGATGCTTCTGACCCACAGGGTGAGTGGAACCACCCGAATTTCGAATGTACCAGGCAAAAATATCAAAATTTCCAGTGGATTCGACGGTCGCTCCCGCCCGGCAGGCGTACTCCCATTCGGCCTCAGTCGGCAAGCGGAAAAGCGAACCCGATTTTGCATTCAGCTTTTTAATGAATTTCTGGCAATCAGTCCATGAAACCATCTCCACCGGGGCATTTGGGCCGACGTTTTTAAAATAACTTAGGGGGTTGCCGGCAACATCCCACTGGCGTTGAGTGACTTCGAATTTCCCCAACCAGAACCCTTTGCTGATCGCCACTTTGTGCTGGGGGACTTCGTCATGGTTGTTCTTTCCCATTACCCCCAGCGGCGACGAGCCCATCAGGAACTCGCCCGGCGGGATCCAGACCATTTCGAAATCCACGCCGTTGACTATGATCTTCTTCACATCACCGGCGTGCGGTTCGGTGGCAGGCAGGGCCTTGCGCAATCTATCGACAATGCTCTTGAACGATTCAACCGCTTCGTCCCTGCCGACTCCGCGATCGGCCTGGAGGGCCTTGGCCAGATTCATTTCGACCTGGCTGTCATCTCCCGCCTCGTAGTACATTTTTGCCAGCAAGTAGTTGGCCTCGGCCAGCCGTTTCTGTTCGGTCTCATTGTTTTTATTCTTTTCTATAAAAACTTCCAGCACCTTTACCGCATCGATGAAATCCCCCTGCTTGTATAACCCCTGGGCCTTGAGCAATGGGTTTTCTTCCTGGCTATAGGAATAGTCCAAAGTCAATACAAAACAGGTGAAGATGAATAAAGTAAAAACCGCAATGCCCCGAAATTGTTTTCTTGCAAACATGAAAGTCTCCTTTACTGCTTGATGAGAGTAATTTTCC
>JAPKZL010000042.1 GCA_026393795.1 Candidatus Aminicenantes bacterium
TGCAGAAAACATGGTAGTTTTTCCACACCAGTTTTTTAAAATAACGCTTGGCCGTGTTTTCAGTCCTGACAAGCTTTTCAAAGCTTCTTATGTCCATCGCACCATCTTAAATTGGTGCAAAATCTTTTACAATTACCTAAATTAATATATAATCACAATGTTGTTAAAAAGTATATTTTGTCTAATTATAGTTGGCTGAAGTCAGAAAATGAAAAATCTGATACCGAATTCAGCTCTATCTCTCGAACATTTGCCTGAGCCAACTGACGAATGCGCAGTTTTTGAGTTCGCTATGAGCTTTGACGGTTATGAATTGTTCGGGTCATTTGAAGCGGCTGCGGAAAATGCCCGGGCACGGAAAAGAGAATCCTTGACGGATCTTCGGAATGAACTCTTCATGAGGGCCAGAGCATCTAAACACTGTGATGATAGTAATTTTTTAGCCAGCTATCGTGAGCTTCTGCCCTTGCTTAAACAGGCTATTTTAAGCAGCAAATAAGTACCTGGCGAGGTGTCGCACTGGACGTGGTTCCGTTGCGCTCCCCCCACCGCTGATTTTTATTATGCCCCCCGTCGACCCTATCTGTTCTATTCCGGGAATTGATATTCTTTCTTGAAAGCGGCGATCTCGTAATCCTTCAGTTCCCGCCATTCACCCAGCGGCAGGTTTTTCAGCTTGATGTTGCCGATGGCGATGCGCCTGAGCTTCTCCACCGGGTGGCCCGAATATTTGAAGGCGTCGCGCAGGATGTGCTTCTTGCCCTCGGTGATCGTCACCTTCAGCCAGGAATTTCCGGAACTGGTCATTTTCACCGGCTCGATGACGAAGGGATTGAGCCGTTCTCCCTCCAGGAATACCCCCTTCTCCAATCTTTTTTGCGTCGTTTCGCTTAAATCCCCTTTGATTTTCAACAAGTAAGTTTTGGGCACCTGGTTCTTGGCCGAGATGATGAAATTGGCCAGGTCGCCATCGTTGGTCAGCAGGATGAGACCGTCGGAATTGTAGTCGAGCCGGCCGATCGGGTAGACCCGCTCGCGAATGCGGCTGATGAACGTGCGGATGGTGGGGCGTCCTTGCGGATCGGACAGGGTGGAGACGATGCCCACCGGCTTGTTGAAGATGAAATAACTCTTGGGCTGCAGCTTGAGCTTCAGCATTTTGTGGCCGAGATGAATCTGGTCGCCCGGAACCCGGATCATGAAATTGGGATCGGCCACGCTGCGGTGATTGACCTTGAACTTGCCCTCGTGGATCCACTGGCGGATCTCGCGGCGGCTGGCCAGACCGCAATCTTGCAGGTATTTTTGCAGCTTCATCTCTTTCATTTTTGGATCCCCAGTCTCTTGATCAGTTCGTAGAGCGTGGACGGTTTCAGCTGCAGCTCTTCGGCGGCTTTCTTCTGGATCCAGCTGTTCTCCTCGAGGGTCTCGATGATCACCTGCCGTTTGAAGGCGTCCACCCGGGAGTTGAAACCGCCCTTCTCGAGCCGCTGCGGCTGATGCTTGTAGCCCAGGATCTCCTGCGGCAGAGCGGCTGGGGTCAGCGTGTCGCCGCTGGCGAGCAGAACGGCCCGCAGCATCGCGTTTTGCAGCTCGCGGATGTTGCCGGGCCAATTGTACTCAATCAGTAGCTTCAAAAATTTCTCGTTCATGCCCTTGATGGTCTTCTTGTTTTCGCGGCAGTACCTTTTAAGGAAGGAATCGGCCAGGATGGGGATGTCCTCCTTGCGTTCGCGCAAGGGGGGCAGATGGATGTCGATGATGTTCAACCGGTAGTAAAGGTCATCGCGGAATTCGCCGCTTTTAACCTTGCTCATCAGGTCGATATTGGTGGCGGCCAGGATGCGCACGTCCACCTTTTTGATCTGGTTGCCGCCCAGGGGCTGGATCTCCTTTTCCTGCAGGACGCGCAGGATCTTGGCCTGGGTTTCCGGGGTCAGGTTGGCGATCTCGTCGAAAAAGATGGTGCCGCCGTCCGCTTCCTCGAAGATGCCTTTCTTGTCGCTGTTGGCGCCGGTGTAGGCCCCCCTTTTATAGCCGAAGAGCAGGCTTTCGAAAAGGGCGGCAGGGATGTTGCTCGAATTGAACGGCGAAAAAGGCATGTTCTTGCGGTTGGAGTTGGAGTGGATTGCCTTGGCGATCAGCTCCTTACCGGTGCCGCTCTCGCCGGTGATCAGGACGGTGGAGTTGGAATCGGCCACGCTCTCGACGATGCCGAGCGTTTTTTTGAGCAGCGGGCTGCGGCCGATGATGTTTTCGAATGAGAACCGGTCGCCGAGCGTTTTTTTCAGTTGGATATTTTCCCGGTTCAGCTTTTTTTCCTTGATGACGCGGTCCACCTTGTGCTTCAGCTCGATGTTGTTGAACGGCTTTTGCAGGTAATCCACCGCGCCATGCTTGATGGCCTCGATCGCCGCCTCGATGGTTCCGAAGGCGGTCAGGAAGATGGCCTGGATGCCGGGGTCGTCCTTTTTTAGTTCCTTGAATATCTCCAATCCCGAGCTGCCCGGGATCATCTGGTCCATGATGACCACGTCCACGTCGCTGCCGTGGTTGGTCTTGGCTTGGGACTTGTTCTCGGAGATGCGCAACTCGTACTCCTTTTCCTGGAACATTTTTCTGAAAATATCGTGGATGACGCTCTCGTCGTCGACCAGGTGGATGGTTTTCCTTTTCATAAACTCATGCTCCTTAAGGGATTCGGCAGGGGAAATGTGATAACGAAGGTGGTGCCCCGGTCAACCTTGCTGTGGGCCTCGATGTTTCCATAATGTTCCTTGACGATACTGTAGACGATAGCCAGCCCCAAGCCGGTGCCTTGGCCAATCTCCTTGGTGGTGAAGAACGGGTCGAATATCTTTTCCAGCAGGTCCTCCTTGATGCCGCGGCCGTTGTCCTTGAACCAGATGCTGACCCCCTCGCCGCTCTCCTTGCCCTGAATCGATATCTGCCCCTGGCCGCTGTGGGGGTCGATGGCGTCGATGGCGTTGATAAAGAGGTTGATGAACAACTGCTGCAACCGGGTCGAAAAGCCGAAAAAATTGTTTTGGAAATGATACTCCTTCTTGAAGACGATGTTTTTCTTTTTCATCTTGTGTTCGACCAGGGCCAGGCTTTCCTCGATCACCTTGTTCAGGTTGACTGGCAGCGGCTGCTGGCCTTTCTGGCGCGAGAAGTCCAGCAGCGTGCGGATGATCTTGTTGGCGCGCAGGACCTGGTCGTTCATTTTCGTGATCAGCTCGCGGTTGTCCGCGTCGGCAGGACTGTCGAGCAGGAACTGGCAGTAGGAGGAAATGCCGGTCAGGGGGGTGTTGATCTCGTGGGCGATGCCAGCCGCCAGCAAACCCACCGAAGCCATTTTTTCAGACGTGATCAGCTGATTCTGGATGTTGATCTTCTCGGTGACGTCCTCGAAGACGAATATGCGGCCGGCGATGCTGTTGCTCTCGTTTTTCAGCGGCGAGATGTAGACATCGTATATGGAATCGCCATCCGGGGTGGCCACCTTGATGTTGCGCAAGGTATGGGTCCCGCTCCATCCGGTATGGATCTGTTTCCACAGCTCTTCGCCCAGGACCTGGGCGGCTTTTTTATGCAGGGCTTTCTGGCGCTTGATCTGCAGGCGGTCTTCCATGAACGAATTCCAGGTCTGCACCTGGTTCAGCCTGGAGACGACCATGATGCCGAGGTTGATGTTTTCGATGATGTTCTCGTTGAATTCCTTCAGCAGGTTCAACTCGCTCAGCTGGGTTTCCAGGCGGTTATACAGGAAAGCGTTCTCCAGCGACAGGGCCAGCGGGGCGGAGATGCTGGACATCAGCTCCAGGTCCTCGACGGTCAGGTACGTGCCGTTGGTCTTCCGGCCCATGGCCACGATGCCGATCAGCCGGTCGCTGATCTTCAGGGGCAGGAACTGGAAGAACTTGTTCTGCTGCAGCGCCGCCTGGTCGTGGGGGAACTTGGTGCGGAACTCCTGCTCGGAAAGAAAAATGACGCTCTCTTGGCTGCTCACGGCGTCGCGGAAAGGGCGGCTCAAAAAGAGGCGCGTCCGCTCGGGCAGCGAATAGAACAGGTTGCTCTTGTAGTGGATCAGTAGGGCGCCGTTCTGCAGCTGAAAGCCGCGGGTAATTATCTCCAGAAAACTGACCGACAGCGAGCTCAAGTCGCGCTGGCTGCTGATCGAGGATTCGAGTTCCTTCAGCTTGCGCTTGAAATTGAAGGTTTCGCGGTAGAACACTTTCTCAAAAAATCTCTGGATGGTGCTTTCCAGCGGCTTAAACAGAAGCCCTGCCATCAGGATGGCGGCGATAGACCAGAAGATGCCCAGCAGCTTGTTCTGCTCGATGTTCAAGCCCAGGAAAAGGTAGGCGCCGAAGATGAAAATGAACAGCGAGGAGATGGAGAGGGTCTTCTTGATGGTATTCTCGATGTCGGTTACCCGCTTCTGCGTCAGATAGTAGACCAGGCTCAGGGGCAGGAAGGGCAGGAAGACCATGCTTAGGTAGGTGATCGGGGCGATCTGGAAGGGGGACTGTTGGGGCAGGAACGTGAGCAGCAGCAGCGAGACGAAACTCAGCGAGATGCCGATCAGCGGGAACAGATAGCGTTTCTGCCTTTTCTTGACGATCAGGTTCAGCGAGGAGGCGATCATCGCTCCCCAGGCCAGGAACAGGTAAACGGCGAAGTACTTCTGGGTAATGACGCGGAAATGGTTGATGACCGTCGTCAGGATTTCCGGATCGGCGGGAAAAATATTTTGCAGGACATAATAAAAATTCAGCAGCAGGATGCTCAGCGGCGGCAGGTAGATGATCAGGTAGCGGAAGCGCGTGCTGAACTTTTTAAAGATCTTGTTCCGCAGCGGATACTGCAGCGCGTACTGCAGCAGCACGGCCGGGAAAAAAATGTAGCAGACCGTGTCCAGGACCAAAAAAACGAAATCGAGCGGCCCATAGTCCCCCGTGGGGGAAAAGATCAGGAACCCGGCCAGGGTGAGACTGAGGATAAAAAATATCTGCGGCCCTGGCTTTCGATCTCGTAGCGGCAGTAGTTCTTATTCTCCAGCGAGCGCAGCAGGTCGATTTTATTGGAGATGGTGTATTTGTTGACGGCCAGGAGGATATCGCCGGGTTTGACCGGGCTGTTCGACGCGGCCGAGACGCAGACCACTCCTTTCTCCGAGTTCTCCCAGACGATATAGTCGGAGGTGGAGCTCCATTTGAGCTTTTGAAAGATGTTGGCCAGGCTGATGAGGATGAAAACGGCAAAAATGAAATGCCAGGGATACTTTTTGATCATAAAAAAGTATTGGCCCTGGCGGTCCTGAAGGACCAGCTGACCTTTTCCTTTCTGGACAGCGGCGGCAGGGACTTTTTGAACATCCGGCGTGAAAGCAATTCCCGTTCGTAGGTAGTGGAAAAAATGTCATCGTCACTGTCGCTGAAACGATCCGCCTTTTCGGGAGCCGCGGTCTTGGAGAGAGTTGACTGGGCGGCATTCTGCCCATAGGCGGAGGCTTTGGACGCATGCGGAGCCTGCAGCAGCAATACCAGAAAAGCGACGAACAGGAACTTTCTCATTGAATTGATTATAGCAATATATACCGCTGCAGGCAAACGTGTGGCGTTTCGCCCCGCTTCGTCCCGTCGCGACGCTAAGCTCGACGTCAGGAGCGCACCCCCAGGGGACCGCCCAGCTTAAGTGTGATTTCCGGTGATGACTTTCAAGGTCTGTTCGGCGATTTCAAGCTCCTCGTTGGTCGGAACCACCTGCACGCAGACCTTGGATTTCGGGGAGGAGATAACGCCGAATTTCCCGAACGCGTTCTGGTTTGCCTCGCCGTCGAAAATGATGCCGAGATACTCCATGTCTTCCAAAATCATCTGCCTTTCCAGGCAACCCCGTTCGCCGATGCCGGCGGTAAAGATGATCAGGTCGACCCCGTTCATGGCGGCGATGTAGGCGCCGATGTATTTTTTAATGCGGTAGGCGAAAATTTCCAGTGCCAGTTGGGCCTGGTGATGGCCCTCCTCGGCTTTCTGGTTGATGTCGCGCATGTCCGAGGAAACCTCGGAAATGCCCAGCATGTCGCTCTTGCGGTTGAGCAAGGCGTCCACCTGCTCGAAGGTCAGGCCGGCGCTGCGCTGCAGGTACATCGGGATGGCCGGGTCGATGTCGCCGCAGCGGGTGCCCATCACCAATCCCTCCAGCGGGGTGAAGCCCATGGTCGTATCGACGGAAACGCCGTTCTGGATCGCCGCCATGGAGGAGCCGTTACCCAGATGGCAGGTGATGATCTTCAATTCCGACAGCTTTTTGCCGAGGGCCTTGGCGCCCTGCTTGGCCACGTAGAAATGCGAGGTGCCGTGAAAGCCGTAGCGCCTGATCTTGGCGCTGCGATAGTATTCGTAGGGGATGGGGTAGATGTAGGCCTTTTCGGGCATGGTCTGGTGAAAGGCGGTATCGAAGGTGCCGGCCATGGGAATGCCGGGCAGGATCTTCTGGCAGGCCTCGATGCCGATGATATTGGGCGGGTTGTGCAACGGGGCCAGGGGAATGCATTCCTTCAGGGCATCAAGCACCGCCGCGGTGATCGGCACGGTGCCGTTGAACTTTTCTCCGGCATGAACCACGCGGTGGCCGACGGCGAATATTTCCTTTTTATCCTTGATGACCCCGGTCTCGGGGGCGGTCAGGTAATCGACGATGAAGTTGATGCCTTCTTCATGATTGGCGATGTCGTGCTCGACGACCGTTTTTTTCTCGCCCCGGTAATCAACTGGAATTTGATCGAAGAACTGCCGCTGTTGATAACCAGAATTTTCATATGGCCCTCGTTTGCCGACGAAATGAGTAATTTTTATTATAACGCTTTTGCGCGAAAAATCAATAGAAAAAATTACATTTTTAACTTTATTTAAGGCGCCGGCGCTTTGTGCCGAGCGCGAACTATGTTAAAATTGCCCATGAAGAAAACACGGCATTTTCTCCTGTTGCTCATCCTGTCGTCCCTGCCCCTGTTCAGCTATGTCGGCCCGGGGGCGGGTTTCGCCTTCGTCGGTTCGTTTTTTTTCATTTTCGCGGCCTTCATCCTGGCCATCTTCAATTTTCTGACCTTCCCGCTCCGCGCCCTGCTGCGATTTTTCAAGCGGATGCGGAACTTGAAAAAGGCCAAGTTCAAGCGGGTGCTGGTGATCGGCTTCGACGGCATGGACCACCGTCTGTACAATCAGTTTCGCCAGCAGGGATACTCGTTTCCCCATTTCGAGAAACTGGCCAAGGAGGGCACCTTCTCGCCGCTGTGGAGCACCGAACCGCCGATTTCGCCTGTCGCCTGGTCGACGTTCACCACCGGCGTCAACCCCGGCAAGCACAACATTTTCGATTTTCTGACCAATGACCGCAACACGTACATGCCCAAGATGGCCGGCTCCGACATCATCCCTCCCCGCCGCAACCTGCGGTTCGGCCGCTGGCTGATCCCGCTCGCCAGCCCCAAGATCGAGCTGAAGCGCAAGAGCCAGAGCTTCTGGAAGATCGTCAGCAGCAAGGGCATCTATGCCTCGGTGCTGCGCATGCCCTTCACCTTTCCGCCCGAGAAATTCTACGGATCCATGCTGTCGGGGCTGGGCACGCCCGATCTGCGCGGCACCCAGGGCAGTTTCAGCTTCTATGCCGAAGACAAGGGCGCCGACTTCGACATTTCCGACGGCGTTTTCGAGACCCTGCAGCCGCTGGGAGAAAACCGCTTCGGCGGCCGGATCAAGGGGCCGGGCCATCCTTTTCTCAAGGGCAACCCGCCCTTGGAGATCCCCTTCACCCTCGCCCTGGACCGCGAAAAGCGCAGCGCCGAGATCGCCGTCGGCAAGGAGCGGATCCGGTTGTGCCAGAACGAGCTGTCGCCGTGGATCAAGCTGGAATTCAAGGCCGGCCTGATCGGCGTGGCCGGCATCGCCCAGTGGGTGCTGGAAGATGTGCAGCCGCTGAAACTGTATCTGTCACCCATCAATATCGACCCCGAAAAACCGTCCATGCCCGTTTCGCATCCAAAAATGTTCTCGGTCTACCTGGCCAAACTGCTGGGTTCCTTCGCCACCCTGGGCATGGCCGAGGATACCTGGTCGCTGAACGAGCGTGTCCTTTCGGAAGAGAATTTCATCGCTCAGGTCTACCGCACCCAGGAGGAAAGGGAAAAGAT
>JAPKZL010000043.1 GCA_026393795.1 Candidatus Aminicenantes bacterium
AATGGCGTGCCGGTTAATGTTCCCGTTCCTGCGCCGGCTTTCACGACATCCAATCTACGAAAGGGCGTGAACGTTGCCGTGGCGCTTTTTGTCGTATTCATGGTCAAACCGCACAGCCCCGTGCCGGAGCACCAATCACCGGACCAGCCGGTGAAGATGTTGCCTGCCTCGGGAGCGGCGGTCAGGGTCACTGCTGTGACGCCGGTGTAATTTGCCGAGCAAGTCGTCGATCCGCAACTGATCCCCAATGGCGAGCTTGTGACGGTTCCAGCTCCTGTGCCTGCTTTGGATACCATCAGCGTCATGCAAATTATCTCAGGGGTAGGAATCGATTCGAGACCCCGCGTATCAACAGCCGTAACAACAAAATAATAATCTTTACTGCTGTCTATAAAATGAAGAGTAATTTGAGTATTGCTTTTCTCGATCGTAATTGGTTTTGCGCCGGGTTTAGGAACTGAGATCGGAACTCCTGCCAGAAGCGTGTATGACGCTGCATAATCGGCATTATCTAATGATTCTGTATTGCCAGCGGTTGTATAATAATAGACTTTGTACGATTGGAGATAAGGGTCATCAATGCTTTTATCCCATTGCAGTGTAACATCCCGTTCTTCGGCATAGCACGGATATACAAGGCAAAGGGATATTAAAAAAACAAGGGTTGCGCTTTTTAAATATGACAACACACCTAATCCTTTCATATAAGAACGACTCTCATGTAAGAATGCTAACATATATCTTAGCCAGCGTCAAAATAAGAATAAGGCCGTAATCCACCCTCAACTTTTGGATGGACGGGTTTAGGAAGAACAGAAGAGAAAGAGACAAGGCCGGGAATTTATTCCTTCGGGATTCCAAACTTTTCCATCAAATCATACAGGGTAGGGCGGCTGACGCCCAGCTCTGCAGCGGCCCTGGTCAGGTTGCCCTTGTTGCCGGACAGGGCCTTTGCAAGCAGCTCTTTTTCCAGGGATTCACGGGCTTCCTTGAGCCCCATGTTTTCGTACTTCGACCCGGGCGCGTGAACCACAGCGGGGGCCGCGTCTGCCATATCCAGATGTGCGGGGATAATCTTCACCCCCTCGGCAGCAGGGGCCGCCTCCGCCATGTCCAGATCCGCTGGAGTGATCTTCGCCCCCTCGGCCATGATCACGGCGCGCTTGATGCGGTTCTCCAGCTCCCGAACGTTTCCCGGCCATTCATACTGCGCGATGGCGGCAATCGCCTGATCGTTGAACCCATTGATCTTTTTCCTGTTTTCATCTGCGTAGCGCGCCAGGAAGGCCTTGGCCAGCAGGATAATATCCCCTCCCCGCTCCCTGAGGGGCGGCAGGGACATCAGGATGACCCCGAGGCGGAAGTAAAGATCCTCCCGGAAGCTTCCATCCTTCATGGCCTCTTTGAGATCGCGGTTCGTGGCGGCAACCACGCGGGCATCCACGTCGATCTGCTCCCGGCCGCCGACTCGTTCAATCACCCGCTCCTGCAGGAAGCGAAGCAGTTTCACCTGTAAAGCCAGCGGCAGCTCGCCGATCTCATCCAGAAAAAGGGTGCCCTCCTCGGCCATTTCAAAGCGCCCCTTGCGCTGGATGTGCGCCCCCGTAAAGGCGCCTTTTTCATGGCCGAAAAGTTCGCTTTCCAGCAGATTTTCGGGAATGGCGCCACAGGTGATCACAATGAACGGCTTCGCTTGGCGGACGCTGAGCCGGTGCATGGCTC
>JAPKZL010000044.1 GCA_026393795.1 Candidatus Aminicenantes bacterium
ATGAGTGTCGAAATTGGCTCTAAATCTGCAAAATCTGAACCCAATGTGGTCCCCCTTTGCGACATTTTGCTGGTGTTGCTGATCATCTTCATGGTGGTGACGCCGATGATTACACATGGAGCCAACGTCACTTTGCCCGAAGCCAAATACGTTGCCAGTCAGCCTGACCCCGCTCAGATACTTACCGTTGAAATCGAAAAAAGCGGAAAAGTTATGTTTGATGGGAAAGAGATAACAAATCTGGAAACCTTGGGTCAGATGATCATCGATAAACTGGAAGACTTGCAGAGACCGGACAAAAAAGTCCTTCTCAAGGCTGATTTGCAAGCTGTCTACGGCAGAGTGGTCGATGTGCTGAGTGCGATCAAGGAAGCCCAGATCGAGGTTATCGGCTTGGTCACCGAGCAAAAAGCGTCATCGATGGAATAATTTTATTGTTCTGACCATCAAGAGGGGGAGAAGAAATTCTTCCCCTTTTTTTTTACAGCGGAATGCGTACCTTGACGGCGGCGGGGATCACCTGGATGTCGTAATCCAGCAGCTCGCTGCCGCCGTATTCGCCGTCGAAATGAAAAGGCATCGGCCCCTGCAGGGAGCGGACGTGAATGCGGTCGAATTTGAACGAGCGGTAAAAAGGGAACTTGTCGATGTTGCCGGTGAAAAGGCGCTGGATGCTCAACGAGGATTTGATCAGCTTGAACTTGTTCAGGATGCACAGATCGAGCAGGTGATCGTAGGGAGAAGCGTAGGGGGCGATTACCACATTGCTGCCGTATTCCTGGAAATTGGCCATGGCCAGGATCATGATTTCATCCTCGAATTCGCTTTCGGCGGTGGTCACCCGGACGTGGAAGGTCGGCATTTCAAAAATTCCCTTCAAGGCAAAATAAAAATAGGGCAGGATGCCGCGCGTCTTGGATTCCAGGTTGAATTTCTTGGATATCAAGCCGTCCAAGCCGATGCCGGCCACGTTGAAAAAAAGGATGTGATTGATCTTGCCGGCATCGATGAGCACGTCCCGGCCGTTGATCAGCGTGTCCAGCGCCCGCCGCCATGATAGGGGAATGTTCAGATTCCGCGCCAGGCCGTTGCCGGAGCCGCCGGGAAGGATACCCAGCGTCTTGTTGGTATGAAGCAAGGAGGCGGCCACGGAATTGACCGTCCCGTCGCCGCCGAAAGCGGCAAAAACATCGAAATGCGGCAACCCTTGGCTGGTGATCTCGCTGGCGTGGGCCGGTGAGCTTGTATGCACCAGGGATACGCTGGCGAAGTGCCGGCGCAGCTTGCGGATGATCGAACCGGTGGCGATGTCCTTGGAAATGAATCCCGACGCCGGGTTCAGTATCACCAGGATCCTTTCAGCGCTATGGTCCATGGCCGTTTGTCATCGCCTGGGCGGTACTGAAGGCGCGGGCCGCGCTAGCCGCCCCGGGGATTTTTTTGACCGCAGGCCGGACAAAACTTGGTTCCCGGTGGCAGCTCGGCGCCGCACTTGGCGCAGAACGTGCTGGCGGGGATTTCGCTGCCGCACTCCGGGCAGAACTTGGCGCTGGCCGGTATCTCCTTGTGGCATTTCGGGCATGTCCTGGTTTTTTCATCCGTCCTGGCAGCTGCTCCGGCTTTTTTCCCCTGCTCGATGGCCTGGTTGATCATGCCGGGGATCATCATCCCGAACCCGGCGCCCATGCCCAGCCCCATGCCCGAGGCGGCCGAGCCGCTGTTCTCCGCGGCTTTTTCCATTGCTTTGGCCGCCTTGAACTGCATGAATTTTCCCATGTCGCCGACGGCGCCCATGCCGGCCCGCTCATCGATCATCTTCTGCACTTCCTCGGGCGGTGTGATGGAGTTGATGACCAGGTCGGATATCTCCAAGCCATACTTGGCGAAATCATCGCCCAAGCGCGCTTTCAAGCCGGCGGCCATTTCGTCGAAATACTGCGGTAACTCGAATATGGTCTTGAGCGTTTCCCCCAGATAATCGTTCAAGCGGCCGACCAGCAGGTCGCGCAGGTAATCCTCGATCTGCTCCGTCGTGTAAACCGCCTGGGTCCCGGCCACTTCGGCGATGAAAAGCTGCGGGTTGCTGACCTTGATGGCGAAGATGCCGAAGGCCCGCAAGCGGACGAAACCCAGTTCGGAATCCTTGAAACTGACCGGCTCCTTGGTCCCCCATTTAAGGTTGAGGAAGGATTTCAAATTGACAAAATAAACCTGGGCCTGGAACGGGGACTTGAAGCCGTAGGGTAGCGACAGCAAACGGGTGAGCAGTGGAATGTTCATGGTGGAGAGGACGTGGCGCCCGGCTTTGAACGTGTCCAGCGCCTTGCCGTCGCGGAAAAACACCGCTGCCTGGTTCTCCTGGACGATCAGCTGGGCGCCCAGCTTGATATCGGCGGAGCCCTCCTCGGGAATGCGGTGGGATATTTCCTTGCCGGTCTGATCGAAGTATTTGAGGATTTCCAATTTCATTTTCTTCTCCTTATTCTCGATAGCCCTTGAGCAGGTCCGCCCGTTTGGCGAACATGGTCTCGATTTGGGACAGACCATCCGCCAATGCGTCGAAGCGCGGCGCCAGCGCGGGGGCGGCGGCCATTTTTCGGATCTCATCGTTGAAACGGCCGGCCAATTCGATCATTTCTCCGTCCAGGCGGTAGATCGCGTCCAGCTCGCTTTCGTGGATTTTGACCAGATCGAAAAAACCGCTGTAGCCGCGGTCGGCGTAGAGGATCTCGTTGCCGATCTTCTGAAGGCGCTTGGCCAGGAGGTCGTACTCGGTCAGCAGGGCGAGATTCTTCTGACGGCTGACGGCCCGGATCGCGTCGTTCAGGCTGCGGCCGGCTTCGTGCAGCTGCTTGACGATGAATTCGCGCTGCAAGCGGTCGGCGTCGCGGCGAAACTCCTTTTCATAGTAACCTTTGAAACCGGGTATTTGATGCAAAATCTTTTCGAACCAATTCATTTTTCCCCGGGCTTTTTCCTGCATGTCCATTTGGAACCTCCAAACCGATTATAGAAAATTAATAGTAAAAAAGCAATATCGCTGCCGCTTTTCCCCGACCGTTTCCGCCGCTTCTTACTTGAAAATGAAGGGCGCTTGTGGTAAGTTTATGCCTTGGAGGTCAATCATGAAAATGAAGATCGCGATAAACGGTTTTGGCAGAATCGGCAGGCTTTTTTTGCGGACGGCTCACGATAGCCCGGGCATGGAGATCGTGGCCATCAACGACATCACCGACGCCAAGACGTTGGCCCATTTGCTGAAGTACGACTCGATCTTCGGGATTTTCACCGAAACGGTCAGCCATGGCGACGGATTTATCCAGGTTGGTAAAAACAAGATCAAGGTAACCGCTGTCAAGAACCCCGAAGAACTGCCCTGGAAGGAACTGGGCATCGACCTGGTGGTCGAGTCGACCGGTCTCTTTACCAAGCGCCCCGACGCCGAAAAGCATCTGAAGGCCGGCGCCAAAAAGGTCTTGATATCGGCGCCCGCCACCGATCCCGATGTTACCATCGTCCTGGGTGTCAACGACGGCGAATACGACCCCGGCAAGCACCACATTGTTTCCAACGCCTCCTGCACCACCAACTGCGTGGCCCCGCTGGCCAAGGTTCTGCACGACCATTTCAAGATCCTCAAGGGCAACATGACCACCATTCACTCTTATACCAATGACCAGCGCATCCTCGACCTGCCGCACAAGGATCTGCGCCGGGCCCGGGCTGCCGGTTTATCAATGATCCCCACCTCCACCGGCGCGGCAAAAGCTGTGGGCTTGGTCATCAAGGACCTGAAGGGGAAAATCGACGGAACTTCCATCCGCGTCCCGACCCCCGACGTATCGGTGGTCGACCTGGTGGTTCACGTGGCCAAGGACACCTCGGTCGAAGAGGTGCGCCAGGTGATCGAAAAGGCCGCCAACGGGCCCATGAAAGGCATACTGGGCTTCAGCTATGAACCGCTGGTTTCCATCGATTTCAAGGGCGACGAGCGTTCCTCGATCGTGGACATGGACAACATCCTGGTCGTGGAAAAGAACCTGATCAAGGTGCTCGCCTGGTACGACAACGAATGGGCCTATTCCTGCCGGGTACGCGACCTGATCCTTAAAATGGCGAAAAACTGAAATGGCCAAGAAATTCCTGACCGATGTTCCGGTGCAAGGCAAGCTGGTTTTCTTGCGCAACGACTTCAACGTGCCGCTGGACGCGCGGCAGCATATCACCGACGACACGCGCATCCGGGCGGCGTTGCCCACCTTCCGCTACCTGATCGAGAATGGGGCGCGCGTCGTCTGTTCGTCGCACCTGGGCCGTCCCAAGGGGGAGGTGATCCCCGACTGCAGCCTGGCGCCCGTTGCCAGGCGTTTGGCGGAGCTGCTGGGGATGGATGTCGCCTTCTGCCCGGAGACGGTGGGGGCCAAGGCGGAAAAGGCCAAAGCTGCGCTGAAGGCCGGGAAGGTCCTCCTCCTGGAGAACCTGCGCTTCCATCCCGGCGAGACCAAAAACGACCCCATTTTCGCCGCCGAACTGGCCAAGGGGATCGAGGTCTACGTCGACGACGCTTTCGGCGCCTGCCACCGGGCCCACGCGTCCATCGACCAAATCACCCGCCTGGTACCGGTCGCCGTGGGCGGATTTCTGATCAAAAAGGAAATTGATTTTTTGAGCCTGGCTGCAGAAAATCCTCCCGATGACTACCTGGTGATCCTCGGCGGCGCCAAAGTCAGCGACAAGCTGCCGCTGCTCACCCACCTGCTGGACAAGGCCGATACCATCCTGATCGGCGGAGCCATGGCCTACACGTTTTTAAAGGCGACCGGCATGAACGTCGGCGCCTCGCGCGTGGAGAACGAATGCCTGGACTTGTGCCGTGAGCTGTTGCGCAAAGGCGAGGCGAACGGCGTGCGCATCCTCCTGCCCAAGGATCATATCGCGGCCACCAAGATCGAGCCCAACATCACCGTGCGCATCATCCGCTCCGGCGAGGAGATCCCCGGCGTCATGATGGGACTGGACATCGGCCCCGAGACCGTCGACCTGTACCAAAGCGAGATCGGCCGCGCCAAACTGATCTTCTGGAACGGCCCCATGGGCGTGTTCGAGGTGGATACGTTCGCCGGCGGCACCATGGAGATCGCCGCCGCCGTCGCCGCATCGTCGGCGACCACCATCATCGGCGGCGG
>JAPKZL010000045.1 GCA_026393795.1 Candidatus Aminicenantes bacterium
CAGCTTGGGCGTGATCGGCCCTGGTGCCGGCGGCCGCGTCGCAATCGACCAGAAAGCAGCCGAGCTCGCGCAGCCGCTCGACGCCGCCGGCGGTGTTGCCTCTCAGGAATTCCAGTCTGGCTTTCAACGCCTGCCAGCGGCTGAAGAAGGCGATGAACGCAGCGGGCAGGGGTTCCCCCGCTTGCGGAGCCAGGGTATTGCTGGCGATGCCGGAAAGCACGTCGTCCATGCCCATCTTTTCCCCGGCGCTGGCCAACACCCCGGCGACGGCCTCGACGCCGGCCGGGGGGATGGCCGCGTGGCGGAGTTTTTCGATATCGCGCCCCAAACGCCTTGCCGCTCCCGATGGCAGGGTGGCCTGGACATGCATGGCTTGCCGGTACTTTTTCCAGGCATTACCCTGCCTGGCCGGCCAGTCAGCCGGGAGGTAATCCTTGTCCATGGGAAAGCGGGTCTTGAAGTAGAGGGGATACTCGGCGGTGAGCCCGAGCAGTTTGCCGTTGAAATGGCTGTCGACGATCCAGCCCAGCACGGTGGCGCAGGCGAAGAGCAGAAGGGCCAACTCCAGGAGCCGGCCCAGGTAGACCACGGGCCGCAGGCGCAGCGGGCGGCGCAGGGGGAGCAGCAGCCGCTTGAATTTTTCCCGCCGCGCTTTTTTCTCGAGCAAGCCCTCGATCTTCGCCAGCAGTTTTTCGGCCGAGGCGTAGCGCTTGTCCGGCCTTTTTTTCAGGCACTTCAATATGATGCGCTCCAACGCCCGCGGGATGGCCGGATTGATGCTCGAAGGCGGGATCGGGGTCTCGTGAAGATGCTTCAGGAGCAGCGATTGCATGCTGTCGGCCACAAAAGGCATGCGGCCGGTGAGCATTTGAAACATCATCACCCCCAGGGAGTAGATGTCGGTGCTGGCGTCGATCTTTTCGCCCTGGATCTGCTCGGGAGCCATGCATTCGGGGGTGCCGATGACGATGCCGGTGCGGGTGGTGCCGACCTGGCTCATGGAGCGGGCGATGCCGAAATCGAGGACGGTGACCATGCCGTTCTTGCCAATCATGACGTTTTGCGGCTTCAGGTCGCGGTGGATGATGCCCTTGCCATGGGCGGCGATCAGCGCCCGGCAGATCTTGCCGATCACGTCGAGCACTTTTCCCTTCTCCAGCGGGCCCGCCATGGCGATCAGGTCCTGGAGGTTCTGGCCCTCGACATAATTCATCGAGATGTAGCGGGTGCCGTTCATCTCGCCCAGGTCGTAGATGCGGATCACGTTTTCGTGGATGATCTCCCGGGCCAGGAGCAGCTCCCTTTTAAAGCGCTCCACCGCTTCGGCGCTGTCGTTCATCTCGGGTTTGATGATCTTGAGCACCACCACGATCTGCAGCTCCTTGTCCAGGGCCTTGAAAACCCGGCCCATGCCCCCGACCCCGATCTCTTCGATGATCTGGTAGCGGTTGCCGAAGTTTTCTCCCGGGCCCAAAACAAGACCGGCCGGGTAGGCGGCGATGGGGGTTATGTCGCGGACAAGCGGGGTGGCATCCAAAGGTTCTCCGCACTGGCTGCAGGTCCGGTTCCCCCCGTCATTTGGGAAAGCGCATTTTGGGCATTTCATCTCGGCCTCGTTTTGGGATCCATTTACTTTATTCCCTTGCGAAAAAAAAATCAACCATCAAGAAAAATTGCGGCCCTATTTTTTAAGCAGGAAAAAGAGGCTCCCCTTTTGCTTCATGCTGCCGGCGACGAGCTCGCTGAACTCGCCCTGGCCGGTGAAGAGGTCGACGTGGTCGGCGCCGAAGATGGCGCCGCCCGTGTCCTGGTTGAGGACGAAGCGGCCGAACGGCTCCCAGCCGACGATGCGCTTTTGTGCATCGAAGACCGGCTTCTCGCACTCGATGTAAGCCAGGGCGCCGAGGGGGAACAGGCGCTGGTCGCTGGCGATGCTGCGCCAGGGGGTCAGGCGCGTTCCGAAGGTGCCGGTCGCGCTCTGCTCGTTGACCTGGAAAAAAACGTAGCTGGGATTGCTGATGAAGGCCTCGGGAATGGACTCGGGGTGCTCCTTGAAAAACGTTTTCATCCCGGCCAGGGAGAGTTGGCCGCGGTCGATCAGTCCCTTGTCGAGAAGGTATTTGCCGACCGAGCGGAAGGGATGGCCGTTCTGGTCGGCGTAGCCGACGAAGATCCGGCTGCCGTCTTCGAGCTGGACGATCCCGGAACCCTGGATGTGCAGGAAAAAAATGTCGACCAGGCTGTCGATCCAGACGATCTCCAGGCCGCGGCCGGCCAGCCTGCTCTTGAAGTCGATGTCCTCGCGGGTGAAGTAGGGGACCAGGCGGTTGTTGGCATCGACCTGGCCCTTGATCTGGCTGGGGATGCCGGGCTGCTCCTTGTAAAAATAGAACTGCGTCAGGTCGGCGGTTACCAGGTCGGCCGGCCGCCCATACAGGGGATAGGGGTAGCGCAGCGACTGGAGGCGCGAGCCGTGCAGCAGCGGCTCGTAGTAGCCGGTGAAAGTCACCTGCGGCGCCGTGCTGGTATAGAAAACATAGTTCTCGAGCAGGTAGGAAAAAAATCCTTCGCTCAGGCCGAGCTCGGCCAGCTTGGCGCGGAAGTCGCTGAGGCTGGCGATGACGCGCGCGACCGGGACAAGGTCGCTGCCGAAATGCATGACCGCGGAACCGTCCATGGCGGAGAACTTCCGCAGGCTGAGGCCCACGGCATCGAGAAGAGTTTGCGCCGCCTCGTCGTCGCGCAGCCTGGGGAGGACCGCTGCCGGCTGCAGGGAGTTGGCGGCGGTCCAGACGATCGGCGGTGAGGGGGGCAGGACCGGTGTCACCACTGGCGGGGTCGGCATGACCGGCGGTTTCGGCACCACGTAAACCTTTTTCGGCTGCGCACAGGAAAAAGAGGCCAGGAGTAGAGCAAGGATTGCAATGTATTTTATTCTGCTGTTCATTTCTATTGCTGAATATATCATAAGTTTCCCCCGCGAGGAAACTAAAATTCCAAATCCCAAGCACCAAATTCCAAACAAACGCCAAGCTCCAATAACCAAATGACCAAAATAAAATGCGCAATACGGTCGTAAGGTCCTTGATCTTGGAGGGGTTTGATTAATCAAACCCCTACGTGCATTTTCCTTTTCTTCGTTTAGGACATTGGAATTTGGAACTTCGAATTTTAGTCACACTATGGTTGCAGCAGTTTCAATAGGGCGCTGAAACCATCTAGTGTGACTATGGGATTTGTGATTTGGGATTTTTGGGCATGATATCTGTGCCCCTAAATCATTTTCTGTCTTGTCACTTGTTACTCGTTACGGAGTCTTTTACTGAAATGAACGAGCAGCGACACCGGGATGCCGCCGTTGCGGAAGAGGATTTTTTCGTCATATGGGAGGGAAAGGACTTTTTCCAGCTCAAGCCCCGGCACGATGATGGCGTAGCCGCAGCCGGCGAAGTCGCGCCGGATCCTGGCGCCGATGCGGCGATACAGGTCCGGGCTGTCCTGGGGGGTGCCGAGGCGGGTGCCGTAGGGCGGGTTCAGCACCAGCAGGATGTCGGTTGGGTCGACGTCTGCCGGAGGCGGCAGCTTGAAGAAATCGTTTCTTTCGACCGAAAGCCAGGGTGAGAGGTCCATGACCGCGAGGTTGCGGGCCGTGGTGCGCACGGCCGGGACCGCGATGTCGGAGCAGAATACTTTTTTCCCGGGGAGCGCCTTGCGCTCCAACTCGGAGGCCAGCTGCCTCCTGAGATGGGCGAAAGCGGCCGGACGGAACGATGGCCACGCTTCGAAGGCGAAGCCACGGTTCAGGTTGCAGGGGCGCCCGGAAAAGATCAGCCCCGCCTCCAGGCCGAAGGTGCCCGAACCGCAGAAGGGGTCGATCACGACCCGGTAGCGCTCGACGGACGCTGTTTTCAGGATGGCGCAGGCCAGCGTTTCCCGCAGCGGCGCCTCGGAGCTGTGCTTGTCATAGCCGCGGCGGTAAAGGAGCTCGCCGCTGCTGTCGAGGCTTATCAGACAGCGCTCCCGGTCGAGGCGGATGAAAACGGTCTGTTCTTGCTCGCCGCGGCCGGGGGCGGTTTTCTTTTGAGCCAGAAAGACCCCCCGGCCATGCGTTGCCAGCCGGGCGCGGATGGCGGCCAGCGCCTCTTCCTCGAGGCGGCCGCTGTGCCACAAGCCGGAATGGCCGGCGTTGATGACAAAAGCGAGCCGAACCCCTTCGTTCAGGTGCAGCTCCCACGGGCAGGCGGCCATTTTGAACCTGAATTCCTCGAAGCTCGCGGCTTTGAAATGGAACAGGCGCAGCAGCAGGCGGCTTAGCATGCCGGCGCCGAGATTCGCCCGGTAAGCGTCTGTCAATCTGCCGCTGAAGGTGATCCCGCCCGTTCCCGTCCCTTTGATTTCGCCGATGCCCAGGTTTTCGTCCAGCACATCGCTATCCAGGATCGGGCGGGCCAGGGCGGCGTCGACCAGGTTGGTGGCGTTGGGGAAGGCCTGGATGACCTGCAGCTGGTGGTGCGAGCCGGCCAGGCG
>JAPKZL010000046.1 GCA_026393795.1 Candidatus Aminicenantes bacterium
TGGTCGTCGCGGTGGATGAAGATGACCACGTCGGCATCCTGCTCGATCGACCCGCTTTCCTTGAGGTCGGAGAGCTGGTAGCGCGGCCCCTTTTCCCGCTTGCCGCCGCGGGTTTCCGGTGCCCGGTTCAGCTGCGCCATGGCCACCACCGGGATTTGCAGTTCCTTGGCCAGCTCCTTCAGGGCGGCGGTGATGATGGTGACTTCCTGGGCGCGGTTGTCGTTGCGGCGCAGGTTTTCCCCGGTCACCTTGATCAGCTGCAGGTAATCGACGAAGACGATATCCAGCTTTTTCTCCGCCTTCAGTTTCCTCGCCCTGGCCTTCATTTCCACGATCGACAGCGAGGCCGAATCGTCGATGAACAGTTTGGCCTTCTGCAGTTCGGCGGCGGCCAGTTCCAGGTCGTGCCACTCCTTGTTGGTCAGGTGAGGAGACTTGCCGGTGCGGATCGCGCTCATGCTGACCTTGGCATGGATGGCCAGCATGCGCATCAGCACCTGCAACCGGGACATCTCGATGGAGTAGAATGCCACCGATTTTTCTTCCTTGATGGCCATGTTGACGGCGATGTTCAAGGCCAGGGCGGTCTTGCCCATTGAAGGCCGGGCGGCGAACACGATCAGATCGCCGTTCTGAAAGCCGGAGGTGATGTCGTCGAGCTCGTAGAAGCCGGTTTTCAGGCCCTGGCTCTCTCCTTTGCGCTGGATGTTCTCGATCAATTCCATGGTCTCGGGAATCAGCTCGGCGGTGGAGTAGAAGCCCCTCTTGATCCGGTCTTCGGAAATCTTGATGATGTCTTCCTGGATTTCGTTGAGCAGGCTGACGGTGTCGGCGGAGGGCTCAACCCCCTTCTGGATGATGCCCATCGAGGTGAGGATGATCTTCCTGAGCATCGAACGGTCCTTGACGATCTTGATGTATTCCTTGATGTCCAGGTTCTCCGGGATGTCGTCGACCAGGGAGGAGATGGCCGAGTGCCCGCCGACGAACTTCAATTCCTTGTTCTTTTCCAGATGGCTGGCCACGGTGATGATGTCGGCAGTGGAACTGGCGTTGACCAGGTGCAGGACGGCCGTGGCGATCAGCGCGTGCGTGTCGCGGAAAAAATCCTCGCAGGTGATCTCGGAAAAAACCTGATTGACGTAGCGGTTGTCCAAGAGCATGGCCCCCAGCAGCGCCCGCTCGGCGATCTCGTCGTGAGGCAGCGCCGTTTTCAGGTCAAGGGTGATCGCCACGTTCAGTCGCTGGTTGCGTCGCCATCCTGCAAGACCGCGATCTTGATTTCGGCCTCGACATCCTTGAAGAGCTTGATCTTGAGCGTGTAGTTACCCAGGCGCTTGATGGGCTCTTCGAGATGGAGTTTCTTCTTTTCCACATTGATGCCCATGGCCTTCAGCTCTTTTTCGAGCTCGCTGGTGGTCACCGAGCCGAACAGGACATCGTTCTCGCCGGCTTTCTTTTTGATGGTCAGCGAGATGACGTCCAGTTTTTGTTTTTGCTCCACGGCGGAGAGTTTTTCGATTTCGAGCTGCTTCTGGTGCTTTTTCTTCTTGTTCTCCATCAGGGCGACGTTGTGCTCGGTCACTTCCACGGCATATTTCCTCGGCAGGAGGAAATTGCGCACGAACCCTTTTTTCACGTCGATGATATCGCCGAGATTGCCGACCTTTTCGACGTCGGCGGTCAGGATGACTTTCATGTTAGTAGCCCCGCTTCTCTTCGCTGAATTTGATCAGCGCCATCTGCCGCGCCCTTTTGATGGCCTTGGCGAGCTGCTTCTGATGGTAGGCGCAGGTGCCGCTGACCCGGGCCGGGAACATGCGCCCGGTCTCGGAAATGTAGTTTTCCAGGTTCTTGAAATTCTTGTAGTCGACCAGCGTGACCTTGTCCTTGCAAAAGGCGCAGTACTTCTTGCGTACCGAATAGTATTTTTTCTGGGGCTTGCCTTCAGGGGAACTACTTCTCGTCTGCATAGGTTTCCTCCTCTTTTCCGACGGTATCGCCGCCTTCCTTGCTTTCCTCGTGGCTGAACTGGGTCCGCTTCCTGAACTGCTCGATCTTCTGCCAGCGCTTGGTCAGCTTGTTGGATTTCTTCAGCTTGTCATCCAGGCGCAGGGTGATGAAGCGCAACACCTTTTCCATCTGCTTCAGACGTCTTTCGAGGTCGGCGATGACGGCGCCGTCGACTTCGGTCAGGATGAACACGAAATAGCCTTCCAGGTTTTTTTGGATCGGATAGGCCATTTTTTTCCTCCCCCACTCATCGATGCTCTCGATCACGCCTTTGGCTTTCTTGATGCTGCCGCTGATGGATTCGATGATCTTCTTGACTTCATCTTCACTGGCGTCGGGGGTAATGATGAAGCCAATTTCGTACTTACCGTTCATGGTGTCTCCTTGTGGATGTTTTAGCCTCTTCTTGACGAAGAAGCAAGGAGTTCTTTCTCCTGTTAAATGCATTCATGGCGTCGGCCATGCCCGTTTCCAGAATCGCTTCCGCCGCGTCGGCGGCCTGCACGATTCCCAGCTTGAAAATCTCGTTTTTTTCGCCCCGGAAGGATGTCAGCACGTAGCGGACCAGGCTGGCCGTCTTTTGTCCGGGATGGCGAATCCCGATGCCGATGCGCAGACGCGGAAATTCTTGCGCGCCGTAGTGCTGGATGACCGATTTCATCCCCTTGTGGCTGCCGGCGCTGCCCCTTTCCCTGAGGCGGATATGACCGAGGGGCAGATCGATGTCATCGTAGATCAGCAGCATCTGCGCCTGGTCGAAAGCGAACATTTTTGTCAATTGACGCACGGCCAGCCCCGATTCGTTCATGTAGGTCATCGGCTTGGCCAGCACGACCGGCTGGCCGCAGATCGCGGTCTTTCTGTACTGCAGGATGTTTCCCAGCCCGGCCAATTGGACGTCGTGGCGCCGGCACAGTTCGTCGATGCATGAAAAACCGGCATTGTGCGGTGTTTTTTCGTATTTCTTATCAGGATTGCCCAAACCGATGAAGACAAAAATTTATCCCTCCTTCTTCTCTTTTCCCTTGCCTTTGTCCGCGCCCTTTTCCTTGCCTTTATCTTTTTCCTTGCCTTTTTCCTTTTCGGCGGCGGCGGGGGCAGCGGCGACTCCGGCGGCTCCGGCAGCGGGTGCGGCGGCGGGAGCGGCGCCTTCGACCGCACCTTCAACGACTTCGGCGACTTCAGGCACTTCCACCACCTCTTCCTTGGCCTTGGCGGCCACGGCGCAGATCACCGTGTTGGCCGGAGAAATGAACTGGTATTCCTCGGTCTTGGGCAGGTTTTCCACCTTGATCGACTGGTTCAGATGGAGCGCGGAAACGTCCACCCTGATTTCCTTGGGGATCTGGGTGGGCAGGCAGCGGATGTGGATGACGCGGTGGATGAACTCGAGCAACCCGTCCTCGGTCTTGACGCCGATCGCCTCGCCGAAGAGAATCACCGGCACTTCGACCTCCACGAGCTTGTTCAGGTCGATGCGGATGAAATCGATGTGAATGATGTGGTCGGACAGGTAGTCGTACTGGATCTCCTTGATCATGGCGTCGAATTTGGCCTTGTCGCTCTGCACGATGCGCAGGATCGAGTTTTCCTTTTTCTCGGATTTCATGATGCCCTTGATGTCGCTTAAAGCGACCGAGATGGGGATGCTCTCGGCGGTGATGCCGTAGACAATGGCCGGTATCTTACCGTTGGCGCGCAGGCTCTTGCAGGCTTTTTTGCTTATGTCTTCTCGCAAGTCGGCTTTGATGGTGATTAAGTTTTCCATATGCTCCTCATTTTTTTAAAAATAGTTTCGAGACGGATGTTTCCTTGTGAATGCTTTCGATGGCGGCGGCGAACAATCCGGCCACCGAGAGGACCTCGATCTTCGGGCATTCGCGCTTGTCCACGCGCAGGGGGATGGTGCTGGTGACGAAGATCTTCTCGACCGGAGAATCGTTGATGCGCTGGATGGCCTGGCCGGAAAATATGCCGTGGGTGCAGGCGGCGAAGACCCGCTTCGCCCCCCTTTTCTTCAAGGCCTTTATGGTTTCGGAGAGGGTGCCGGCCGTATCGATGATGTCATCGACGATGATGGCGTTCTTGCCCTCGACGTCGCCGATGATGTGCATCAGCTCGGCCACGTTGGGAGCGGTGCGGCGCTTGTCGGCGATGGCCAGGTCGGCGTTCAAGTTCTGGGAAAAAAGCCGGGCCCGCTCCACGCCGCCGGCGTCTGGGGAAACGATGACCAGGTTCGACAATTTCAGCTTCTTGAAATGGCTGATGAAGACCGGCAACGCCATCAGGTTGTCGACCGGAATGTTGAAAAAACCCTGGATCTGGGTGGCGTGCAGGTCGATGGTCAGGACCCGGGAAAACCCGGCCGTTTCCAGCAGATCGGCCAGCAGCCGCGCCGAGATGGCCACGCGCGGCCTGTCTTTGCGATCCTGGCGAGCGTAGGCGTAGTAGGTGATGACGGCGGTGATCCGGCGCGCCGAAGCCCGCTTGAAGGCGTCGGCCATCAGCAAGAGTTCCATGATGTTGAAATTGCTATCCTTGCAGAGCGACTGGATGATGAACACGTCGGCGCCGCGGACGTTCTCGTGGCTTTGAAAGCGGATTTCGCCGTCGGAAAAAACATCCAGCACCGACCGGCCCAGCTTCAAGTGCAGGTCAGCGGCGATTTCGTCGGCCAATTTTTTGTTGGAGGAACCGGAAAAGAGCAAAAATTTATTACTGCTGATCATGTGGTTTTTCTGGGGCGGGAGGATTCGAACCTCCGAATCTCGGCTCCAAAGGCCGATGCCTTACCGCTTGGCCACACCCCAATTTTCTCCCGGTAGTATTTATTGTCGATGGTCCGGGTCACGATCACGCCGGGCAGACAAGCGGCCAGCGCGGACAGCTTTTTCCGCGCCCCCAGCCCGTATACCGCCGAACCACTGCCTGTCATCTGCACGAAATCGCATCCTCCTTGGATCATCTTGCGCTTGATCTCCCTGATTTCCGGAAACAAGGCAAACGTGACTTTTTCCAGTTCATTTTCCAAAACGGAGAAATCGCCTCTTTGCAAGAAGAGTTGTATTTTACCGGTTAACGCCGGTTTTGTCAAGTTCAGCCGGGAAAAAACCAAGGCGGTGGAGACTTGCAATTCGGGGACAAAAAGGGCAACGGCCCGGGGCTTGATTTCCGGCAATGGGGTCAGCTCCTCCCCTATTCCTTCGCCCAGCGCCGTGCCGCCATTGAGGAAAAACGGCACATCGGCACCCAGCTGTGCGGCCAAGGCGTTCATGGCGTTGGCGGGAATATTCAGGCTGAAGTAGCGGTCGAGAAAAAGCAGCATGACGGCCGCGTTGCCGCTGCCCCCCCCAAGTCCCGATCCGGGCGGGATGTTTTTCCTGACCGTGACGTCAAATCCATGGCCGACGCGGTAATTTTCACTGATCAGCCGGAAGGCGCGGGCGATGGTATTGCTCTCGTCCCAGCGGATGCCGGGATGGGAACCGGCCAGGCAAATCTCCTGCTTTTTGTTTTCACTGAGCTGCAGCTCGTCGCAGAGGGAAATTGTTTGGAAGATGGTGCGCAGCAGGTGGTAGCCGTCGGCCCTTTTGCCGGTCACCTCCAAGCCGAGGTTGATCTTGGCGAACGATTTCAGCCTAATCATCGCCGAGAACCTCTTCGAGTTCTGCCGCACGGAATCTCGTTTCATAATCGAGGAAAACGATCTGTCCGGGGCGAAGCTCTTTTTTCTGAATTTTCAAGGTCAGGTCGGCATGGTTATGCATGATGCGCACCAACCGCGGCGAGCGTTCGCCGGGACCTGTTTCCAAGCGTATCTCGATCCCCTGTTCCCTTATCTTTCCTTCCGGGAGCAACCCTTCGCCGACGATACGCTTCAACTCATCCAGGGTCAGGTCGATGCCCCACAAACGGTCCATCAGGTCGCTGAATCGGCCCCGCCAAAAAAGTTTTTTGCCTGGATGCAGCAGCAGCGCATTTTCGCCATTCACGTCCAGCTCCAGCCCCATCTGGTTCAGCGGAGTGAAAAACAGGAATTTGGCCCTGCCGGAATCGAAGCGC
>JAPKZL010000047.1 GCA_026393795.1 Candidatus Aminicenantes bacterium
ATTTAAAAGCTTATTACAGCCGTGGGAAAATTCATATTGCCATTAATCAACCGGAAAAAGCATTAATGGATTTCAATATAATACTATTCTTGAATCCCAAAGAAATTGATGCCTATAACAATCGGGGGGCGATATTTTTTCAAAAAAATGACTATGAAAAAGCTTTAGCCAATTATAATATGGCCGTAAGAATAAATCCCATGTATGCCAAAGCTTACTATAACCGGGGTACATTGTGGGGGCGTTTGGGATCATTTGCCAATGCATTGAATGATTATCATGTGGCCATTAAACTTGACCCGAATTTTCTAATGGCCTATTACTATAGAGCAATGACATTTGAAAAATTGGAAAACTTTAATGATGCGTTAAACGATTATTTAAGAATAATCAATATAGATCCTTCTTTTACTCCTGCAATTGAAAGAAGAGATGCATTGTTAAGATCAGGAAAATTGTTAAAAAAATGAATACATTCCTATTGGTAAATCATTATCTCCATAAAAGTAATAGTTTTCGGATGAATAGGGACGGGACAAAACAAAGTTGACAAAGGCGGCCGAAAAGTGTTAAAATCAGCACGTGGAGGAAGTATGAAAAAGAACATTCATCCTAAATATATGGAATGCACCGTAATTTGCGCTTGCGGGAATACTTTCAAGACCCGTTCCACCATGGCCAAAATTGAAGTGGAAATCTGTTCGTCCTGCCATCCGTTCTTCACCGGCAAGCAGAAATACATTGACACCGAAGGCAGAATAGAGAAGTTCAAGAAGAAGTATGGATACAAGGAACAGTGAAAAGATATTCTCCTATCTTGAAAAAATCCATGCCCGTTATGAGCAGATCAGCGCTGAACTGAGCGCCAGCGAAACCGTCCACCAGCAGAAAAAATTCCGCGAGCTTTCCAGGGAATTGTTCGCCCTGAAACCCCTGGAAGGGAAATACCACCAGTTCAAAAAAGTCTGCCAGCGCCTGGACGACGCGAAAGACCTGGCGGCCACGGCCGAAGACGGGGAAATGAAGGAGCTGATCCGGGAGGAACGGGCGCTGCTGGACAGGGAGAAGGAGACGCTGATTGGGGAAGTCGAGATCCTCATGGTCTCGGAGAGCGGCGAGGACAACCGCAACGCCTTCCTGGAAATCCGCGCCGGCGCCGGCGGCGACGAGGCGTCGCTCTTCGCCTCCGACCTGCTGCGCATGTACACGCGGGTGGCGGAGAGAAAAAAATGGAAGGCCGAGATCATGTCCACGACCATCTCCGGCATCGGCGGCATCAAGGAGGCCATCCTCTACATCAAGGGCAGCGAAGTGAGCAAGTTCCTCAAATTCGAGAGCGGCGTGCATCGGGTGCAGCGCGTCCCTTCGACCGAGGCCAGCGGCCGCATCCACACCTCGACGGTGACCGTGGCCGTGCTGCCCGAGGCCGAGGACGTGGAGGTGGAGTTCAACCTCAAGGACATCCGCATCGACACCTACGCGGCATCGGGGCCCGGCGGGCAGCACGTGAACAAGACCGAATCGGCCATCCGCGTCACCCATTTCCCGACCGGCATCGTGGTCACCTGCCAGGACGAAAAATCCCAGCATAAAAACAAGGAAAAGGCCCTCAAGGTGCTGAAAGCCCGGCTGTTCGAACACGAGAAGCACAAGCGGGAAGAAAGCATCGCCCTGAACCGGAAATCCCAGGTCGGGTCGGGGGAGCGTTCGGAAAAGATACGCACCTACAATTTCCCCCAGAGCCGCGTCACCGACCACCGCGTCAATGGGCGCAACTTCAATATCGGTTTCATCATCGACGGCGACCTGGACGACTTGGTGGCCGAGTTGAGCGAAAGCCATGTCCGCGCCTTGATCGAGCAAAAAATCAGCGGCATGATCGCCTAGTGCTCTATCGCGAACTTTTTGCCGCCCAGCTTCGCCGGCTGAAAAAAGGCGAAATGTCCACCGCGGTCGAAGCGCTGATCGAAAAGTCCTTCGCCATCAGCCGTACCCAGTTCTGGATAAAAAAAAACCAGCCCATTACCGATGCCGGCGGCGTGAGAAGGTTCAGGCGTTATTTCTCGCGCCTGCTTGCCGACGAGCCGCTGGCCTACATCCTGAAGGAGAAGGAGTTTTTCGGGGAAACATTCGCGGTGAGCCGCGCCGTGCTGATCCCGCGCCCGGAAACCGAGCTGCTGGTCGAGCGCGCCCTGGAGCTTTTGGGCAGGGGAAAAGCGCGGGTGCTGGACATCGGCAGCGGCAGCGGCAACATCGCCATCATCCTGGCCCTGAAATCGTCCGCCGCGGTCACGGCCCTGGATGCCAGCCGGCCGGCCCTGAGGGTGCTGCGGGAAAATATCGCCGCCTTCGGGCTGCAGGACAGGATCAGGACGCTCCACGGCGATTTTTTTCCCGCCAAAGCAAAACCTTTTGACATGATTATCGCCAATCCCCCCTACCTTTCTCGAAAAGACTGGCGGGATTTGCCGCCGGCCATCAAGCGTTTCGAACCGAAGGCCGCCCTGGTAGCCGGTCCGGCCGGTACCGAGGCACTGGAAAAGATAATCGCCGGGGCTGCCGATTACCTGACGGGCGGCGGGCGCCTGCTGCTCGAGATCGGCCACGGGCAGCTGCGGGCCGTACGCGCCTTCCTGAAGTCGGCCGGATTCAAGGACGTCGAGTGGCGCCGCGATTACGGTGGAATCGCCCGGGTGATCTCCGCCCGCCGATGAAGGTCCTTTTCGTAAACCCCTACATCCACGATTTCACCGCCTACGACTTGTGGCTGCGGCCGCTGGGATTGTACTATCTCACCGCGAGCGTCCGCCGCTTCAGCGACGTTGAGATCCACTGGCTCGATGCCCTCGACCGCTTTCAGGCGGGGATGGAAGTCGGGGGTCGCGCCGACGGCCGCGGCAAATACCGGCGTGAGTTCGTCCGCAAGCCGGTGATCTATGAGGGGGTACCGCGGAATTATTCCCGTTACGGTATGCCGCTGGAACTATTTCAAAGCAAGCTCGCTTCCTTGCCGGAAATGGACGTGGTCCTGGTCACGTCGTTGATGACCTACTGGTTGGAGGGGCTGCAGTTCACGCTAAAAACGGTCCGCCTGCGGTTTCCCCGGGCCAAGGTGGTCGTCGGCGGGGTATTGCCGAGCCTGGCGCCGGCCGCAGCGCGTGCGTTGCTGGCGGCCGACCATTTCGTGCAGGGGTTTGGCGAGTCCGCCGTACTGAACGTGCTGAAAAATTTGGGGGCCAGGGTGACGGGCGTCCCCACCTTTGGCGCTGCGGACGAATTTCCCCTGCCCGCCCTGGACCTGGCCGGGACGCAAAGATACCTTCCGCTGCTCACGGCGCGCGGTTGCCCTCTCCGCTGCAGCTACTGCGCCTCCCGGCTGCTGAATCCCGTTTTTCTGGAGCGAAGCCCGGCCGGCATCCTGGCTGAGATCGAGGCGCGGCGGGAGATCTTCGACACCCGCCATTTCATCATTTTCGATGATGCGTTGCTTATGAATAAAAAAAAGCGTTTCCTGCCTGTTTTTTCCCAATTGGCCGCGGCTGGGAAGGGCGGATTGCATTTTCACACTCCCAACGGCCTGCATACAAGGGAAATCGACAAGGAAACGGCGGCGGTGATGCACGCGGCCGGTTTTACCACCATTCGCCTCGCTTTCGAATCGCTGGCGCCCCGGATTTTGCGGCGCAGCGACAACAAGGTCGGGAAGGAGCAGATGGAAATCGCCGTGCACAACCTGGAGCTGGCCGGGTACCGGCGCAGCCAGATCGGCGCCTACCTTCTCTTTGGCTATCCCGGCCAGTCCATGGCTGAAATGAAGGCTTTCATCAGCGACCTGGGGGTGGTGCCGCACCTGGCGCTTTTATCGCCGGTGCCGGGCACGGCCGATTTCCGGGCGCTGCAGCGGCAAGGGGTCCTGTCCACGCCGCTCGACCCGCTGGAGACGAACAAGATCTATTTCCTGTATCAAAAATCGGGGTTCAGCGGCGAGGAGATTATAAAGGTCAATGAAATGGCCGCCGAAATTACTAAAGCTAATCTTGATCCCAACGGGGATTAGGGTTTTTTCTTTTTTTTACGTAGCACCCAATTGAGCAGCACAAACCACCCACCGACTTTGGCGGGTTTGGTTTGTCTGCCCGGCTGGGGGATCTAAGCCTTCTTCTTTCTTTTTCGCAGTACCCAGCCGGGAATGTTCCGCTGGCGCTGGCGGGCGATGGCGAGGGCATTACGCGGGACATTTTCGGTGATGGTCGAACCGGCGCCGACGTAGCTGTTGCGGTGCACGGTGACCGGGGCCACCAGCTCGGTGCCGGAGCCGATGAAGACATTGTCTTCGATGACAGTGGGATTTTTCTTGGTGCCGTCGTAATTGCAGGTGAGGGTGCCGGCGCCGATGTTGACTTTCCTGCCCACGCGGGCGTCGCCGACATAGGTCAGGTGCATGGCCTTCGAGTTCTGGCCGAACACGCTTTTTTTCATCTCGACGAAGTTCCCGATTTTCGCCCCCTGCTTGACCAGCGTGCCGTTGCGCAGGTGGCAATAGGGGCCGAGCTGGACATCGTTGGCGATGCGCGAATCGCGGATGATTGACCCGGGTAGGATGAGGCAATGGTCGCCGACGAGCGAATTTTCAATGAAACAATTGGGGTAAATCCGGACATCCTTGCCGATCCGCGATTCCCCCTTGATGACCACTCCCGGTCCGATCGTGGTGCCCTTGCCGATTGGCGCCAGGCCGTCCATGAAAAAATTGCCGAAATCCTCGACCCGGACCCCTTTTTTCTGCAGGGTGCGAACCTGGAGGCCGATCACCGCGCTTTCGACTTGGCGCGGTTCGGTTTCCGGGTTGAGAAGCGGAATGGCATATGCCAAAGGCAAGGAGCGGGCTTTTTTGCCGGCCTTCAACCTCTTGAAGAGGCCCGGCTTCAGGGAGATTTTTTCCTGCGCCAGGAAAGCTTTGGAAACGATGAAAAAGGGGCTGTTTTCCGGCGCGTAGAGCCATGGTGTCGCCTGGTCGCAGTTTTTCAACCAGCGCCCGAGTTCCCGGAGAACGGCTTCGCCGGCAACCGGAAATTCGGCCAAATCAAATACGAACAGGGTATCAAAGTTGCCCCCAACGTGAGGCAGGGGGAAAAACGTGCACGATGGGTAAAAGCAGGCCAGCCAGAAACGCAGGCCGCGGTCGCGGAAAAGCAATTTTTCGAGCGCGGGGCGGGAACAGTCAATTGCCGCGGCAATCATTCCACGAGGTTCAGAAAATCCTGGCTTTGCTGCAGCGGTTCGAAGTCGGGCTCATTGTAGAGGATGACCTTGTAGGCGGCGTCCTTTTTGACGCATTTTTCCACGTAGCGCAGGGAGCTGGCCGTGTCCTCTTTCTTCAGATAGGCGGCGGCGAAGAGGAAATACAGGTAGGCGTCCTTGTAGTTTTCCTTTTCGGCGCGGTTAAACAGCTCGAGGGCCTGGTCGGTGTTGCCGGCATTCAGCTGAAAGACGCCTTCCCAAACGTAATCCTCGTTCGATTCCAGCTTTATCGTGGCCGGGTGCAGCTGGGCCTGGGTGATGGCGTAGTGCACCTTGACCCGGGTCTGGATCTCCAGCACGCTGTAGAACTCCGAGTCCTTGTAGGCGTCGATTATCTGCTTGAAGGACGCTTCCGCCTTGTGAAAGCTTTTCTTATGGAACAACTGCAGCGCTTTTTCGTATTCTGCGGTGATCGTCTGCAGTTCCTTTTCTTCCTTGAGCTTCATTTTGCCAACCTCCAGAAATTCATTTTACCTCTTTTGCATGGTTTTTTCAACAGCAGACGGGCGGAAAGGGCAGATTGAAGGAATAGACTAAAAAACTACTTGCCGGTCGCGTAACGCTCAGGGATAACGCCGAGGACTTCAATGCCGGCTCCCTTGGCGATATCGATGATGCGCAGTACTTCTTGGTAAGGCAGGGTTTCGTCGGCTCTGATAAAGATAGTCTTGTCCTGGCGGATCTGGTACATATCACGCAGCCTGTTTTCCAGCAGGTTCAGTTCGATGGGGTCCTGATTTATTTTTATTGTTTTATCGCTTTCCATAGTAAGAACAACGGCGGTTGTCGGACCTTCCGGGCCTTGACCTCCGGTCTCCGGGAGCTTGATATCGATTCCCTTCTGCAGGACGGGGGTGATGACCATGAAAATGATGAGCAGAACAAGCAAAATATCGCATAAGGGGACTACGTTCGGTTCTGATTTTGATTTGCTGGCACCAATATCAACGCTCATGACAGACCTCCTCGATGAAAGTGATAATTTAGCAGATAAAAAAAATAAAGTCAAGCCCAAAGCGAAAAAATATTTTTCCGCTCCCGGCCCCTCATTTTAGCGCCGGAAGTTTAAAAAAACAAGATTTTTTGCTATATTGAGCCCATGGAACCCGAACGCCTTTTATCCGAGTATACCCTGACCTGCATGCTGGAAACCAGCGTCAGCCGTTTCCGCCACCGTCCCGCCCTGGGCATGGCCTTCGAAAAGCCGATCACCTACGGCGATTTCTACAATTCGGTGATCGGCATGTCCCGTATTTTAAAGAAGCAGGGGATTCTGAAGGGAGACCGAATCGCCATCCTGGGCGAGAACTCCGCCAACTGGGGCATCGCCTATTTCGCCGCCGTGCTCAGTGGGGCCATCGTGGTGCCGATTTTGCCCGACTTTTCCGAAGCCGACATCCACCACGTCCTGACCGACTCGGAGGCCAAAATCCTGTTCACCACCCAGCGGCAGATGGAAAAGGTGCTGGGCTTGCGCGAGCACAAATTGCAGGCGGTGATCACCCTCGACGATTTCAACGCCGAGAACGACTGGCTGCCGTTGGAGCCTTTTTCCAAGTTCATCGAAAAAGCGCTGAATTTTCTCCGCCAGATCCCCGACAAGATCGGCCTGAAATCGAGCGATATCGGGGAAGACGACATCGCCTCGATCATCTACACTTCGGGAACTTCCGGCCACTCCAAGGCGGTCATGCTCAGCCACAAGAATTTCGTCGTCAACGTGCTCGCCGCCGACACGGTGATCTCGGTCCGCCCCGATTGGACCTTCCTGTCCGTTCTGCCCCTGTCGCACACCTACGAGTTCACCCTGGGCTTTTTGTTCCCGCTGCTCAAGGGGGCGCGGATCGTGTACGCCGGCAAAACCCCCACGCCCAGCGTGCTGGAGAAAATCTGCCACCAGGAGAAACCAACCATCATCGCCGCCGTGCCCCTGATCATGGAGAAAATATACAAGAAAAAGGTCCAGGCCGCCTTTGAAAAGAGCCTGTTCGTCAAGCTCCTCGCCAAGATCCCCGGTTTTAAAATGAAAATATACAGGAAGATCAAGGGCAAGCTGATCGATTTCTTTGGCGGCGAGCTCCAGATCATGGCTATCGGCGGAGCGGCCATCAATCGCGAGGCGGAAATGTTCCTGCGCAAGTCGGGCTTCCCTTACCTGATCGGCTACGGGCTGACCGAGTCGGCCCCGCTGCTGGCCGGCGGACCATGGGGCGATGCGACCATACCGGTCGGATCGACCGGCAAACCGATCTCCGGGGTGGAGATCAAGATCGTCGGCGCCGATCCACGCAGCGGGATAGGCGAGATTTACGCCCGCGGCGAAAACATCATGAAAGGGTATTACAAGAACCCGGCCCTGACCAAGGAAGTGATCGATGACCAGGGCTGGCTGCGCACCGGCGACCTGGGCAGTTTTGACAAGTTCGGCAACCTGAGTATCCGCGGCCGCTGTAAGAACATGATCCTGATGTCCAACGGCGAGAACATCTACCCCGAAGCCATTGAGGACAAGATCAACGCCTGCATGCACGTTTCCGAATCGCTGGTGATGGAAAACAAGGGGCTGCTGGAGGCCTGGGTGTACCTCGACTACGACCTGATTGACGAGGAAACCAGGGGCGAGAGCGAGAAGAAAAAGCTGGCCTACATCGATGAATTGCTGGAAAAGCTGAAAGGGGTTATCAACCCCCAGCTGGCGGCCTTTTCGCAGATCTCCCGTTTCGTCGAGCACAAGGAACCGTTTGAGAAGACCGCTACCAGCAAGATCAAGCGCTACTTATACACCCATTGAGGCGCTGTCGCGCACGCATTCGCAGGTGCTGCGCACACGCGGACGCAGCCGCAGGCGCTGACGCAAATCTAATTTTTTATGACGATGCTCGGCTTGTCATTTTTCAGGCTGATGCTGACCTCGGTCTCCACCAGGTTGTTGGTCACCATCTTGGCCTTCATGCTGTTGATAACCTTTTCCTTGTCCGGGATTGCCTTGCTGTTTTTGGGTAGCAGCTGCACGTAGGCTGCGTACAATTTTTCAAAACTGTCTTCATCGTTCAGGCTCAGGTGGATAGCCTTGGCGGCCTTGGCCTTCTCAGGCTGGGCCGGTGCCTGCGGCTGGGTGCGGGGCTTGGCCGGAGGCGGCGCGGCCTCCTTTTTTTTCTGCTGCTTGGAGACTCCCGATTCCGATTCGTTCAACTGTTTCAGCCACAAATTGTTGTACAGATTGAAGCGCGCGGCCAGGTTCTGGATGATCATGCTCATGCGGGCGGTCTTGGCGCCGCCGTAGATCAGCTTGCGGATGGCCTTCTCGCACCCCTCCCGCTCCTGCTCGGGCGGCTGCTTGGTCTCCCCGGCAAAAAAGAGGATGTACTTCGACTTCAGGTCGTCGATCTTCCGCTCCAAGGCCGCGACCTCGGTTTCCGAAGCGGTCGAACTGGGGTTCAGACGGTCATCCTCGATCATGGCTGCGCTTAATATGTTTTGGCCTTTTCTTCACCGCTCAGGACGCGCAGCACCCCTTCAGCCAGGGCCTGCATCTCGTCCTCGCCGGGATAGACATGCAGCAGGGCGATGAACTGAATGCGCTGGCGGATCAGCTCGACGAAAAACTCGTTGAAAGCGATGCCGCCGGTGACGAGGATCGCGTCCACCCGGCCGTTGACCACGGTGCTCAAGCCGCCCGCCTCCTTGGCCACCTGGTAGGCCATGGCCTGCACGACCTCCATGGTTTCGCTGTCGCCGGCCAGGTATTTGTCCTTGATCTTGAGGAAATCCTTGCTGCCCAGGTAGGAGAACAGGCCGCCCGAGCCGAAAACGGTTTTTTCAAAAGTCTTGTAGGGCAGGTTGTTCTCGCAGATGTAGCGCGCCACTTGCAGGGTGGGCAGGCCGCCGCTGCGGTCGGCGGAGAAGGCGCCCTCTTCGGCGGGATTGACGGCATCGATCATGCGTCCGCCCTTGTGGATGGAGAGCGAATTCCCGGTCCCGAGGTGGATGACCAGCAAGGTCACTTTCCGATAGTCCAGTTTTTTCTCGCGGCAGAAGCGCTTGGCCACGGCCTTCATGTTCAGGGCGTGGGTGAGCATCACTCGGCTGAAAAGGCGGTGGCCCGAATAGCGGGCCAGCGGCTCGGCCTCATCCACGGAGACGGGATCGACAATATAGCAGGTGATGCCCAGCTTCTGGGCGATGGAATAGCCGATCTGGGCCGCCAGGTTGGAGGCGTGGGAGCCCTGGCGGGCTTCGATCAGGTCAGCGACCATCGCCGGGTTGACGGCATAGGTGCCGCTGGCCAGGGGCTTGAGCAGCCCGCCGCGAGCGGCCACGGCCTGGATTTCGGCCGGGTCGATCCCCTTTTCCTTCAAGAAGGTTTGGATCAACTCTTCGCGAAAATTCTTCTGGGCGTTCATGTCGCTAAAGCGGGTGAGTTGGTCGTCGCTGTGCTTGATCGATTCGACCCAGCGGGCGGACCCCCCTTCGTAGATGGCGACCTTGGTTGAGGTGTTGCCGGGATTGATGACCAGGATCAGTTTTTGGGGCATGGTTTCCTCATAGGCGGGATTTGATGTATTTGCCGACGATGAGCTCCAGCTTTTTGTAGGTCTTCTCCGGGATCATGGCCGGCGCCGTGATGATCGACGTGGCCAGGGCGCTTCCGCAGGCGCAGGCCTCTCTTTTTTCGGGGATGGCGGCGATGATCAGCGGCAGCAGTTTTTTCACGCCGGCCACGGCCTTGTTCAGGTTGGCGACGACCATTTCCACCGTGACCGATTCGCCGCTTTGGTGCCAGCAGTCGAAGTCGGTGACCAGGGCCAGTGGCAGGAAGCACATCTCCAGCTCCCGCGCCAGCTTGGCCTCGACGGCCTGGGTCATGCCGATCAGGGAAAACCTCATCTGCCGGTAGGCCAGGGATTCGGCGCGGCTGGAAAATTGCGGCCCCTCCATATTGCAGTAGGTCCCGCCCAAGTGGGCGCTCAGGCCCGACTCCTTGGCCAGGCGGAACGCCAGCTGGCTGAGCGAACGGCAGGTGGGATCGGCCAGCGGCACGTGGGCTACGATGCCGTTTTCAAAGAATGTCTTCTCGCGCTTGAAGGTCATGTCAAAATACTGGTCGGGGATGACCAGCTCGCCCGGCCTGAGATCTTCCTGCAACGAGCCGACGGCAGTGATCGAGAACAGGTATTCCACCTTTAGCAGCTTCATGGCATAGAGGTTGGCCCGGTAATTGACCTCGGAAGGGTTCAGGCAGTGGCCGTGGCCGTGCCGGGACAGGAAAGCCACCGAGCGGTTGCGCAGCCGGCCGAGCATGAGTCGTTCCGTCGGCGCTCCGAACGGGGTTTTCAGCTTGACGGAGTGAACGCCTTCCATGCCTTCCAGGTCGTAAAAGCCGCTGCCGCCGATGATGCCAATTTCCGCGTATTCCATGGTGTCTCCTCGTGCTTACTTAAAATTGATTATTAAAAAAAATCTCCCCAAAGTCAACAGGATCGGGCCGCGGCCCGGCAATTCATTTTAAAAATCCGTCTAATCAATCGTGAATCAGTGAGGCCCGAAATGTCTGCAGCCATGGAAAGCATCCTTGTCCAGCGCCAAAACCCGTTAGCGGCCGTCCGGGCGCTTGACAATTTCAGTGCTTTGCTGGTAATACGGCAGGTAATGGAGCGAATATTCAGGGACGATTCTGACCTGCTGCAATCGGTGCTCGCCGGAGATGTGGCGAGCTGGCAGAAATTTGTTTTGAAGTACGCCCAGGCGATCTACCGGGCGACCGGCAAATATTGCGATGATTACGACGAAAAGATGGCCGTCTTCCTGCACATCCTCGAGAAATTGCGCGAAGAGCGCTTCGCGCGCCTGCGCCAATTCACCTTCAAGGCCAAGCTGTCCACGTGGCTGACCGTGGTCGCGCGCCGCCTGGCCCTTGATTTTTTAAGGGCGAAATACGGGCGCGATTTCCGTCTGAAAAAGATCCGGGTGGTTTCCTACGACGCCGTCCCCGCTTTCATGAAACACCTGGCCGACAACGATACACCTGAGCAAGAAATGGCCGGTTCCGAGCAGCGGCAGGCGCGCGACAGGCTGGCACAGGAGTTGCGCCAGGCGTTGCAAGGCTTGTCGGCCCAGGAACGCCTGGCCGTCCAGCTGGTCTATTTCAAGGGGCTGAAAATCAAGGAGGTGGGGAGGCTGCTCAGCGTGCCTTCCATATACAAGTTCATCGCCCGGGCCCTGGAGAAGATCAGGATGCAGATGGAGAGCCGGCCGCAATTTTCCCGCTCCGACGTTTCGGCCGCCCTGGGGGAGGAAGCTCATGAATGAGCATATCCGCAGCGAAGACTTGGCGGCCTACGTCGACGGGCTGCTGAGCGTCGAAAGCAAAAGCGCCGTGGAGAACCATATCGCCGGCTGTTCATCGGTTATTTGTTCCTCAGCAACAACCGCTTCTGGCAGGTTCCCGAGCAAAAAAAGCCGACAGCGGTCGAGGCCAAGGATGTGCAGCGGGCCGCCCCTGCGGACGCGGGCAAAACTGCCCAACGGGCCGATGGCGCTGGGAAAATGAAAAGCATGCCGGGCCGAGTTGTTGACGAAAAAAAATTCGCCGAACAGTCGTCTTTAAAAGAAAGAGAAACCAAGGTCACCGATAAAAGCTTGCCGGCAAACCCTGTCGCAACGGCGCCGGTTTTTAAAACGGAGGACAGGCTGCAGACCAAGCTGGAGGAACAGCCGCAGGAGGTCGCGGCGGCTGAAGCCATGCCGCAAAAAGAGGCGGCCGCGGAGCCGACTGTTCCAGGAGCCGTTGGCGGCGTGGCGCAAGATTTCGCGGCCCAAAACCAGGCCGTCGCCAGGGCTAAGAAGGGCAAGGCGTCGCCGCTTCTCCCTGTGCGCATCGAGGGCGAAGCTGGGGTAGGCGACCTGCGCAATCCCGAACTCCTCTCCGCCTGGTTCTGGCTGCCGGAGGGGCTGGCCCTGGAGTTAACGATCGACGGCGCTGGTAAGGTGGTCGAGGTCGTCAGCGAGGGGAAATTCACGCCGCCCGCGGCCAGGCAGGCGGAAACGGAAGCCAGGAAACTGCTGTTTTCCGCTTCCGCCAAGAAATTGCGCCGGGCCCGCCTGGTCGCCGAGCGCCAGCCGCCTAACCCAGCAGAGCTGGATAAGAGCCCTAGATAGCAAATTCAAAATTTGTTTTAAAAACTAACAAATTTTAGAATTTGCTATAGGGCTCTAATTGATGTCGAATTCGCTCTTGGCCAGGAAGGAGCCGTCAACGGTGATCAGCACGGTCCAGCGTCCTTTCTTTTCCGCGTAATAGGATTGCGGCAGGGCATCCCAAGCCACGAAATAGCTCAGGTACTTGCCCTTGGCGTTGATCTCCACGCTTTTCGACTCCCGGACCAGCTTTTTGTCGGGGGCGTACCAATGCCATTGCAGCTTCAGGGATTTGCTCACCTGCAGCACCTTGATCAGGGCGTAGAGGTTCGGGTCGGCGGCGGTCACCGCCTCGGCGACGATCTTATTCTCCAGGGCGGTTTTTTCCGGGATGGTCTTGACTATTGCCATCGTGTCGATGACGCACTCGGGATCGAGGGGGATCTCGACCGGGAAGCTGAAGCAGGCGGACAGAACGAGAGCCATAACCGCCACAGCCAGTGCCTTGAACATCGATGACGACAGCATCATAATTCTATTTTACACGATCGCCCTTTTCTAAACAAGCCGGGCCGGATCGGCACTCTTCTTGACTTTCCCTTGCCGCCCATGTATAGTGGGTCGCTGGCTGGCTTTAAAACCGGCCCAGGACTCGATTTTACAAACCATGCAGCAACCAAGGATCTCCATTCGCGGCGGCAGGCCGTTGAGCGGCGCTGTTTCCATTTCCGGGGCCAAGAACGCCGCCCTGCCCGAGCTGGCCGCTGTTTGCCTGAGCGCCGAAACGGTGCAATTTGAGAACGTCCCCCAGGTCGAGGACATCAAGGTCATGTTCGCCGCCCTGAACGAGATCGGCGCCCGCGGCACGATGCATGGGAACGCCATCAGCGCCGCCCTGCCGGAGGTGAAGGAGGCGCTCGTTTCGCACGAGATCGCCAAGACCACCCGCGCCTCGGTCCTGCTCCTTGGTCCGCTGCTGGCCCGCCACGGCCATGCCAAGGTCTCCTTTCCCGGCGGCTGCCCGATCGGCGAGCGCAAGATCAATTTCCATCTGCAGGGCCTCGAAGCCATGGGCGCCGAGATCGCTTCCGAAGGCGAATACATCATCGCCAGCTGCAAGCGCTTGCGCGGCATCGAGTATTGTTTCCCGGCCAAGACGGTCACCGGCACGGAAAACCTGGTCATGGCCGCCACCCTGGCGGAGGGGATGACGGTTTTGCGCAACTGCGCCCTCGAACCCGAGGTGGGCGACCTGGTGGCGCTGCTGCAGAAAATGGGGGCCGACATCAACGGCCAGGAAACCGACACCATCGTCATCCGCGGCCGGGCAACCCTGCATGGCGCCGCGCACCGGATCATTCCCGACCGCATCGAGGCCGGGACCTATCTGATCGCCGGCTGCTTCGCCGGCAACGAGATCGACATCCGCGATGTGATGCCCAAGCACCTGGGCAGCCTGATCGCGATCCTCGAAAACATGGGAGCGGAGATGACCGTCTCCGGGCAAGCGATCGCGGTCAGGGGCAAGGCCGGCCTGGCGCCGGTCGACGTGACCACTGAACCCTACCCCGGCTTTCCCACCGACCTGCAAGCCCAGCTGACCACGCTGCTGACCCAAGCCGACGGGGTCTCGCGGGTCAGGGAAAAAATATTCAACGACCGTTTCCGCCACGTGGGCGAATTGAACCG
This sequence comes from Candidatus Aminicenantes bacterium, assembly GCA_026393795.1. Taxonomy (NCBI): domain Bacteria; phylum Candidatus Aminicenantota; species Candidatus Aminicenantota bacterium. The sequence continues at coordinate 14,128 of JAPKZL010000047.1, forward strand.
CCTGGGCGCCGCCATTGACGTCCAGGGTGACACGGCGGTAATCCGCGGCCCGGCCCGGCTGCGCGGGGCGGTGATCAAGACCACCGACCTGCGTGCCTCGGCGGCGCTGGTCCTCGGCGGCCTGCAGGCCACGGGCGAAACCGTCATCGAAAACTCATACCAGTTGTTTCGCGGCTACGAATCCATGCCGCTGAAATTGAAAAATCTGGGCGCCGATATTACAATCATCTAGGAGGCAAAATGGAGTCGTGCATCTTTTGCAAGATTGTGGGCAAAGAGATCCCGACCGTCTTCATCCTCGAGGACGAGCTGGCGGTCAGCTTCAAGGACATCGAGCCCCAGGCTCCGCTCCACCTCCTGGTCGTACCGCGCCAGCATGTCGCTTCCCTGAACGAGGTGCGCGACGAACGCCTGCTGGGCCATTTGCTCGCTTTTGCTTATAAGACGGCCGCGAAGGCCGGGCTGAATCAATACCGCCTGGTGATCAACACCGGGCGTGACGCCGGGCAGGCCGTTTTTCACCTGCACCTGCACATACTCGGCGGCCGCAAGCTGGGCTGGCCCCCGGGCTGAGGAGCACCCATGAAAATCACCTGGCTTGGACACTCGGCCCTAAAGATCGAGGGCAGCAAGATTGTTTTCATCGATCCCTTTTTAACCAACAACCCCAAGGCGTCGCTGCGCGCCCAGGACATCACCCGCGCCGACGTGGTGGCGGTCAGCCACGACCATGGCGACCATCTGGGTGACAGCTACGCCATTTGCCGCAAAACCGGGGCTACCCTGGTCGCCCTCTATGAGATCGCCCTCGACGCTGAGGCGAAGCAGGTCAAGGCCGAAGCCATGGGCATCGGCGGCACGGTGCGTGTCGCCGGGGTGGACATTTCGCTCGTCCCGGCTTTCCACAGCGGCGGGCTCGGCGGCACCGCGGCCGGCATCGTCGTGGCCATGGACGGCAAGACCGTCTACCATGCCGGCGACACCGGGCTGACCCTGGAGATGAAGCTGATCGGCGAAATGTACCGCCCCGACATCGCCTTCCTGCCCATCGACGGCCGCTTCAACATGACCCCGCGCCTGGCCGCCAAGGCGGTCGAGCTGCTGCGCGTGCCCCGGGTCGTCCCCATCCATTACGACACCTTCCCCGCCATCCAGTCGTCCGCGGCCGAGTTTCGGAAGCTGGTCGGGACGGCCAGCGTCGTGACCGTGCTGGCTCCGGGCGAAAGCATCGAATTGTAGATGGCTTACATCATCGATGGCAACAACCTGATCGGCAGCGCTCCCGATTTCTCGTTGGCCGACCCCGAGGCGCGGATGAAGATGGTCTCGCTGGTGAGGGAATTCCAGGAGAGCAAGAACGCCAAGGTCACCGTCGTCTTCGACGGCGAGCCGCGCGGCAGCGAGCTGCGCAGCCCGATCAGCGCCAAGCTGACCGTGGTCTATCCCCGCTACGGGCTCAGCGCCGACGACGAGATCAAGTGCATCCTCGACAAGTACCAGCAGCTCCGCGAGATCATCCTGGTCACCACTGACCGCGAGCTGAAAAAGTATGCCCGCGAGAAGGGGGCGCGCACCATCAATTCCATCGAATTTTACTACACCCTGAAGAAGAACCTCCTGCACCAGGGCAAGAAGGAGGAGACCCTGAAGAGGGTGAACACCCGGGTCTCGCAGAACGAGGTGGAGCAGTGGCTGAAAATCTTCAGCGGTGATTAGCAGTTGAAATATTTATTTTTATTTCATATCATGGCAACAGGAGGCAATCATGGAAGAAAAAAATTATATACCGGCCGACGTGCCCAACGACGTTCTCAACGAATACCTGAGCAACTACGAGGAGATAACCCTGGGTTCGGATCGGTTGATGCTGTTCGCCGGCGACCAGAAGATCGAGCATTTGAACGACGATTTTTACGGCCAGGGAATCGCCGTTGACGACGCCGATCCCGAGCACCTGTTCAAGATTGCCAGCCAGGCCGAGATCGGGGTCTTCGCCACCCAGCTCGGGCTGATCTCGATGTACGCCAACGATTATCCCGACATCCCCTACCTGGTCAAGCTGAATTCCAAGACCAACCTGGTCAAGACGGCACAGCAGGACCCGGTTTCCACACAGATGATCGACGTGCGCCAGGTGGTCGAGTTCAAGAAGAACACCGGCCTGAACATCCTCGCCGTCGGCTACACCGTCTACCTGGGCAGCGAGTACGAGAACGCCATGATCCGCGAGGCGGCGCAGGCCGTCCACTGGGCCCACCGCCACGGCCTGGTCACGGTCTTATGGGTCTACCCGCGCGGCAAGGCAGTCAAGGATGAAAAGTCGCCCGAGCTGATCGCCGGCGCCACCGGCTTCGCCGCCTGCATGGGCAGCGATTTCGTCAAGGTCAATTATCCCAAGCAAGAAGGGCAGAAGTCGGCCGAGATCTTCAAGCAGGCCATCCAAGCGGCCGGGCGCACCAAGGTGGTCTGCGCCGGCGGTTCGAGCATGGAGCCCAAGGCCTTCCTGCAGCAGCTGCACGACCAGATCTTCATCTCCGGCGCTTCCGGCAACGCCACCGGCCGCAACATCCACCAGAAGCCGCTGGCCGAGGCCATCCGCCTGACCAATGCCGTCACCGCCATCACCGTTTACGGAAAGTCGGTCGACGAAGCCTTCCAGGTCTATATGGGCAAGGAGCCCAAGAACTGAGCGTGAATCGACACTGCGGCCTCACCCGTTTCCTTTCGCCGGCTTAGCAGACGAGGCTTCCCCGTTCTAAACCGGGGAAGCCTTAAAGGGCAATTGGACTGAAAATGCTTGGTAAATCTATTGCTGGTTATTTTGGCAATCTATAGTACAGTTCGTGGTACGCCTCGTCTTGCTTTTTCTCGATGGTCTTGCAGTGCTCCTCAATGACCATGAGCTTTGCTTCCAGCTGGACGGTCTTGTCATAGATACTAGCCAGGGTCACCTGTTTTTGGCTGTCGAGCACCCGGGCTTGGGTCTGGTTGGCTTGCCTGGTGCTGTCCGTGGTCTGGGGCTCCGGCGCTTTGCTGCCCAGCAGCACCACCAGCACCAAGCATAGCGCCATACCCAGCAAGAGGCTCGGTAGATTCACAGTGAATTTCTTTGTTTTCATTTTTCCCTCCTTGGTTCACTGATACCATATTGGCGGTTTTTATACAATTCGAATTTGACTATGAATGATTTTAAGGAACTTTTAACCAAAGAGCAACCGTATTGACATTTTGTCCGCTTGTCGCCAAAATCACATGTGGAGAAAACAATGATCACCGAACAGGAAATCGACAGGGGAATGGCGACCTTGAAAATCATCTGGTTGGCCATGCTGGTGTTCTTGGTCGGCTATGCGTTCGCCGGGCGCATGATCGCGCCGGGCATGACGTCGACCATGAGCCGCGAGGCCTTCGGCATGCTCAGAACGGCCCTTTACGCGCTCGGTTTTGCCGCCTTGATCGCCTCCCGGTTTGTAAAAAGGATGATCCTGGCCGGAAAAGGCCACGCCATCGGTCAGACCCAGACCCGCCCGCCATCGGTCCTGCAAAGATACACCAGCGCCGTGATCGCGTCGCTGGCCATGTCCGAAAGCGTCGGCATGTACGGCCTGGTCCTTTTTTTGCTTGGCAAGGATGAAACCGATCTCTATCTGCTGCTGGGAATTTCTGCCCTGGCCATGGTCTATCATCGCCCCAAGCGGGAAGAGCTGGCCAGCCTTTACCAGGAGCGCTCGTAAAGCTACAAGCGCCGAGGCGCTCGGACAATAAATGTTCTTGTGAACTGCAGCTTGCTGAGTAAATGGTTGTTGAATTGTTTTTTTTTGATGAAAAGCTTATATTCATATTACAGTTGCTCGGAACGATGCTTGGTAGGCGATATGCTGCATCCGGAGAGGGATTGAGGCCTTTCAACTATGCCAGTGGCATCGCCACCAGCACGGGCACGAGAGGAGGAAGAGAGATGAAAGAAAAAAAACGCAAGCAAAGTGCGCGAATTTTCAGTTGTTTGTTCTCGTTATTGTTGGCGACCGTTTTTTCCATTCCGCGTCTGACTGCGCAGTCCAGCAAACCGGTGACACTTATGGAAGATCCCGGCAAAATGCGGATTGTCTATGGCGGTGATTGCGGCAGTTCGCAAAAAAACGGCGAACAGAACTGGGTCGAAATTGCCGGCAAGTTCACCGCGCCTTCGTGGGCCAATCAGGCTACGGTATTCCTCAGCGGCTGGAGCGCGGAATATCTGGAAGGCGACGAGCACCTTGGCGAGATCGGCGTTTCCATTGGCGGCATCACGTTTTCCGGGGGGGTGCTGGAATGGAAAACATCCGGCCTGCTCGCCGACGAAAATTTCGACAATCCGTACAAGCTCTGCTACTGCTATATCGCGCTTTTTTGGAACGACGGCCAGGTCGACGCCAAGCCCTATCATGGCGATGGAAGCTTCGACACGACGACCGGCGCCTGTACGGGGAACCTAAACTATGCGGAGCAAAAGACGGGCGACCTCCCCATGCTGATCCTGGATTCGTACGTTTTCAACAAGGCTTTTGCCGCCGTGAACGAGGTCGCCATCCTCCCCCGGGGGTTCAATTTTGCGTTCCTGCCCTACGGCAAGACCGATAATCACATTTTGCAGATTGCGGCCAATTTTGATCATACCGAAAAATACATCGGTTATCCGCATAGCTACGGGCACCTGCAAGCTCCCTCGCTTCCGACCAAGGCCGGCCAGATCGGCCTGGGATACGTCAGCTGGCAGACCCAGTCCATTTTGAAAGATGACGGAGGCTCACCCGATTTCCGCTTTTGGGAGCATTTCTCAGCCCTGGCCGGTGACGACATCGGCTTCGTGCAGCCGCCCTATACCGTTCGGCCCCGCCTTCATCAAAACATCGGCTGTAGCAGTCACAGCGGCGGCGAGACCACCGAGAGCTTCACGGTGGAAAACGTTCCTTTCGAATACGCCGTGCCGGTGCTGACCGGCTGGAGTCTGGAGTACGATTGCCCGACGGACCAGCATGTACTAAAGCTGGGGGCCTGGCTTCACGACATCCTGTACGTCAAGAAAGCCTCTGACCTCGTCGGTACGCTGTCCTACAAAGTGACTTCCATATTGACCGACGACGATTCGGAGCATGCCCATTATTTCACCCACAAGGTCCACATCCTCGGGCTCCAGGCCACGGTCGCGCTGCCCGATCTGTTACCGGTCTCGACGGCGAGCGACGGCAGCTTTTGCCCAAAACCGGGGACGAAAACATTATCCATTACCATCCGCAACCAGGGGAAAGTCGACGCCGCGGCCAGCACCACCACCGTCGAATTCTCGCCCGTCGCCTCGGTTGACGTCGTCACGCCGGCGATCGCGGCCGGAAAGGAAGTGACCATTCAGGTGACCGTTCCAACCGGCTGCTACATCCCCAATTGTCGCTTCAAGATCCGGGCCGATTCCAAGCTCGTCATCAAGGAAGCCAACGAGTACAACAACGACGTTCTAGGCGAGTGCAAAGGGTGAATGGGGCGGGGCGCGATTTGATTCCAGTATAAGTCAGATCGAGTGTCACATCCTCCACGCCGGGCGCCCGGGTTTGAGTTTCAGGCCACGGCTTGCAGGGAGTAGTCATGCAATAGACGCATCAGGTTTTGAACGTCTTGCAAATTCAATTAAGGGTGGCTATCATCGGCTCTCGGCGATACAGGGTCAAAAATGTCCAAGGATAAAGAAGTGTATAAAGGCGCGGAATTCGGCGAATGGATCAAGCCTTTTTAGTTTTCCCCGTTGAAATCCAACAATCATTTACTCAGAAATATGAAGTAAAGAAAAATAATTAATGCGATCAGCATAAGACCGACTATCAACTTCCGCGCAGAAAAAGCAGGTTCAAATTTTGTCGGTGTTCCTTTAATTCCAACACTGGCGGTTCTGGAGGTTTTAGCTATTGTCGGCATAATATTTACATTACGTGCTGTTATCATGTCGGCGGGCACAGCGCCGGATTCGGCTGCCTTCAACATTTTTTCATACAATTGGCGGACATCCTGAGGCATCGCGTCAATGCCGTTGTATTCTTTTTCCGTTAATTTTAAATTTGCGCTTAATAGTAACATTTATGCTCATTACGTTTTCCTCCTTATTTCTGCTGTATGCTGGCATGGAAACGGGCATCGTAGGTGAAAACGATATCGTCGAAACTCTCGCCGGGCGATTCCCGGTGGACCCTTTCGGCCACCTCCTTGGTATTGAAGAGCTCCGGCGCGAAGGCGTCTTCAGTGGATCCTCCGCTGGGGCGGATTTTGAAGGCATGGTGGTGGATCGTGACCGAAATGGGTTGCTTCTTGGCATTGATGACAACCTCGACCATGTGGAGCTTCCCTGCCTTGACCAGCTCGTCGCGGGCGAATTCGTCGGCTAAGTTCTTGGCGTCCAGCTTCACGTCGGTCAGGATGACAACGGTATCCTTTAAAAAAAGTTTATGGTCACAACATGGGCTTGGGGATGATATCAAAGTCCGGAAACGCCGATCTGACAAGCGCACCCGGCGTGACTCGAACACGCAGCCTGCTGATTAGAAGTCAGCTGCTCTATCCTTTGAGCTACGGGTGCCTGCCTGCTTATCGGGGCGAGTAGATTCGAACTACCGACCTCCTGCTCCCAAGGCAGGCGCGCTAACCAGGCTGCGCTACGCCCCGCTTCGGTTGATTCCTACCCCAGCAAAGCTGGGTAAGAGCTTTAGTAGCAAATTCAGGATTTGTTCGTTCTTTCGAATAAATCCTAGAATTTGCTATAAGGCTCTAAAGCTCGGAAATGTCTCTGCGCATCCGCTTGCGCATGCGTTTTCTGGCCTGGGCGGCCTTCAAACGCTTGCGTTCGCCTGGTTTCAAATAAGCCGAGTGCTTCTTGATTTCCTTGATGATAGCTTCCATCTGCACTTTTCTTTTGAAACGGCGCAGGGCGCTTTCAAACGACTCTCCCTGCTGGATTTCCACGAAAGCCAATTGCGATCACACTCCTTTTTTTTGAAAATAATGACCGGTGAGACCATTTTATACCCTATTTAATGCCTGTTGTCAAGGAATTTAGACGGTGGAGCTCGTCTGAACCTATGCTACTACCAGCGGCCAGTTTTGCCCGCTATGCGCCGGGCCAAGTTGACTTCCCGGGGAGTTGACCCTATGATGTTTCCATGGGCTGGCAAGGGAGAAAAGGGAATTGGGTATTGTTATCCGCCTCCTTTGCCTTCTTTCTTCCCGCCGCCCTGATTGGCTTCTTGGCCCTGGGCATGGTGGTGGATCAGAAAAAAATCCGCGAAAACGAGATCCGCGACTACTGGAGCCGGGAGGTCAGCCGGAGCATGCGCCTCCTGGAGTCGGAAGTCGACAAACAAACGCAGGCGGTTTTCGCTTCCATCTCCTCCAGCTTTACTCCAGCATCGGATCTCCCGGCTTTTGTCGAGGCGTTGAAGACCCTGCTTGTGGAGAACAAGGGCGTAGCCTATCCGTTTCTCTTTTCCCAGAAGGGCGAAATGATCCTGCCGCGTTTCGGGAATTCCCGTGCCACTGTCAGGAGCGGCTGGATGGAGAAATGGGGCCCGCCCGTTGCCGATCCCCTGTGGAGCCAGGCGGAAAACAGAGAATTTTCGATGAAAGAACCGCTGCGCGCCATCCCGTTTTATCTGGAACTGGAGAAACGCATACCGCGGCAAAAGCTGCCCGACCTCTATTTTGCGGTCTCCCGCTGTTATTTCAAAGCCGGGAAAAAAATCCAGGCCAGGGAATACGGCCTGGCCGCGATGCGGCAGTTGGAGGGAGCGCCGCTGCGGCAGGACCGCCTGGACCTCTACCTTCTGCGCCAGCTTGGCCTCTATTCGATGCAAATGGAGATGCCTCAAGAGGCGTTTTCCTACTATCTCCAGCTGTATGAAGCGCTCGCTTTGCGACCCGAAGGACTTCCGCAGGACCTGCAATTCCTACGTTGGGAAGCCCTCGACTTTTTAAAAAACAACCGCGACATCCAGCCCTACTTGAAGAAGGAGCGGATCCAGGAGATTGACAGCCAGGTCCTCGAACTGTATCGCGGTGAGATTTCCCTCTTTTCCGATCTGGCCGCTCCCGGTCCCGCCGCCGATTCCCATGTTGCGGACCGCGTCCGCTTCCTGAAGCTGAAGGAGATCTTCGATCCGGAGACAAGCGACACGCTTTTCTATCGGAGCGTGGAGAAGCATTTACGTCCCTGGCGCATTTCTTCCGGAGATCGAGTCGTTCATTTCCGCTCCGGGGTCTTCCAGCAATCTCCTTTTCTGATCGCGTTCGCCCGCATCTCCGACCGGAACGGCGGCCCATCTTTTTGTTTCGGCTGCACATTCCAGGGAGCCTTGGACAGCATTTGGCCAAAGCTCGTATCCTCCCTGCGCCTTCCGCCGGGGACCGCATTGGCTTTCTTGGCCCCGGATGAAAGACCGTTGCAAGTAAACAGCAATCCGGTGGGGAAGAATCTTCTGCTGGCTGTTTCCGGGAGCCGCGCCCTCGCGGGGTGGTCCTTCCGGCTGCAGGCCGGTAACAGCCAGGTTTTCGCGGACCTGGCCCTCAATGCCTTGCGCTGGTACTACACCCTGATCGCGTTGCTGTTTGCTTCGCTGGCACTGGGGATTTTTCTGCTGGTCCGTTATCTCGGCAGGGAAAAAAAACTCCTGCTCCAAAAAACCGCTTTCGTCGACATGGTGTCCCATACTTTAAAAACCCCACTGACCCGCCTGCGGCTGCTGGCCGAGAAACTGGAACAAGGATGGACGGCGGATCCCGGGCGTGCCCGCGGCCATTGCCGGGCCATCGCCGCTGAGACGGCGAACATGGCGCAGCTGGTCGACCGCATGCTTGGATTTTCCGCTCTTCAGTCTGGCCGGGCCGCTTACCGTTTTGAAAGCCATTCCGTCCAGGAGTGGCTGGATGGCGTGCTGCAGAAGTTCAAGCTGCCCCTGGCCGAGAAGGAGTTTCAGGTATCGGCAGAGGTCGCCGCAAAATTGCCGCCAGTGCACATCGATCCCGAGGCCATGGGGACGGCGTTGTCAAACCTGCTGGAGAACGTCGTGCAATACGCGGCAGAAGGGCGGTATCTCGGCGTTGCCGCATCCGCGAACAACGGGGCCCTGGAGCTCGCGGTGACCGACCGCGGTCCGGGGATCCCTCGCACAGACCGGGAACATCTTTTCGGGCCTTTTTTCCAAGCCAGCGACCGAGGAATGGGGAAAGGTGCGGGAAAAGGGCTGGGACTGGCCATCTGCCGCCAGATCGTGGAAGACCATGATGGAACGATCCGAGCCGAGGATGGCCCGGTCAAGGGAACCCGGTTTGTAATCACCCTGCCGTTCGCCCGGGAATGAAAATGGAGGTTCATGCATGCCGCTCATTTTGATCGTTGAAGACGACCTAACAATTCGCGAGGGGATCGCCGACGCCCTCCGTTTTCACGGCTTTGAGGTAGTTGCGTCCGGGGAAGGGAAACCCGGCCTGGAAATGGCCATGCGACTCAATATCGATCTGGCCGTCCTCGACCTGATGCTGCCCGACCTTGACGGCCTGACCATCTGCCGGAAGATCAAGGACGTTAAACCACAGGTAGCGGTAATCCTGCTGACGGTACGGGGCCAGGAAAGCGACAAGCTGCTCGGCTTCGAGATGGGGGCCGACGACTACCTGACCAAGCCCTTCAGCCTGAAAGAGCTGCTGGCCCGCATCCGCGTCGCCCTTAAGCGCGGCCGCGTGGCCGGAGTCGGGCTCGACGAATTGGCGATCGGCACGGTGCGGGTCGATTTCACGCGCTTCATCATCCGCCGCGATAATGAGGAACTTTCCATGACCGCCAAGGAATGCGCAATCCTGAGACTGCTGGCCAATGTGCCCGGGAGAGTGATCGGCCGCGAGCAGATCATTGAGGCCGTCTGGAAGGGGGAATATGAGCCGACCACGCGCACGGTGGATAACTTCATCCTCAAACTGCGGCAGAAAATTGAGGAAACTCCGGAAAACCCCCGGCACATCCTCACCGTCCATGGCGCCGGCTACAAGCTGCTCCCGTGACAATCTCATGACAAAATGATAACCAGGGAATGACACATTTCCTTTTTTCTTCCTTCATAATCGCGGCAGGAGGATAAGATGAAAAAAACAATCCTGAGAATCGGCTTGATATTGCTGGCATTGTTGGTGCTATGGGTCCTGGCGCAGCGCTTCAACTCGGCGCCTGCTCCCGGGCTGTTCACCATGAAGGATGTCCCGCCGGCATCCTTTGACCGGTCCAAT
>JAPKZL010000048.1 GCA_026393795.1 Candidatus Aminicenantes bacterium
ATGCCGGGAAAGAGCGGGCTCGAATTGCTGGAAGAGATCAAGCAGATCAATCCCGACGTGATGGTCATCATGATCTCGGCCGTCAAGGATATCGAATCGGCCATCACCGCAATGGAAAAGGGCGCCTATGATTACGTATCCAAGCCCTTCAAGCTCAATGAAGTCTCCTTCGCGGCCAGCAAGGCCCAGGAAAAAAGGCGCCTGGTGCTGGAAAACAAGGAATACCAGAAACATTTGGAAAAAATGGTCGAGGAGCGGACCAGCGATCTGAAGAGTGCCTTGCAGGAACTGGATAAAACCTACAACTTCACCCTGCGGGCCATGGCCACCGTCCTGGATACCCGCGATACCGAAACGCAGGGCCATTCCCTGCGCGTGGTCAGCTTCACCCTGAAGCTGGCCGAGTTTATGCAGATCACCGACAAGAATACCCTCAAGGTGTACGAATACGGCGCCCTGCTGCACGACATCGGCAAGATCGGCATCCCCGATGCCATCCTGCGCAAGCCGGAGGAGCTGACCGTCGACGAATGGCTGATCATGAAGAAACACCCGGCCATCGGTTACAACCTGCTGCGGCGCATCAAATTCCTGGAAACGTCGGCCCAGATCGTCCTGCATCACCATGAAGCGTTCGACGGCAGCGGCTACCCCAGCGGACTGAGCGGCGACAAGATCCCCCTGGGAGCGCGGATATTCAATGTCGCCGACGCGATCGACGCCATCACCTCGGACCGCCCCTACCAGAAAGCCCAGCCCCTCAAGGTCGCCGTCAACGAGCTGCGCCGGCATTCGGGCCGGCAATTCGATCCGCAGATCATCGCCATTTTTGAAGAAGCCGGCGTTGATTTCTGGGAACAGGAAAAACTGAGGATCGAAGAGCGCATCCGCAGGGAGCCGGACTCCTTTTAGCCGCTTGTTTGCCCGGCCAACAGCCGTTGGAAAACCAGGGCGTCTTCCACCGGGCTCGAATAATAATCGCGGCGCCGGCCGACGCAGCGGAAAGCGTATTTTTCATACAAGCGGATGGCGGCGGCGTTGCTGGCCCGCACTTCCAACAGGGCCTGCCGGCAATGCCAGGAACGGGCTTTGCGGATAAAAAAATCGAGCAAACATGTGCCGATACCGCGCCGCTGGCAGGCGCCGGCGACCGCAATCTTGTGAAGCTCCAGATCATCGCCCAGCCGCCAGAAGATCAGGAACCCATTCGCGAGGGAATTTTCCCGGCTCTCGGCCAGGTAGAAACTCGCCACCCGGTTGTCCAGTTCGGCGGCGAAATGCTCGGCCGACCAGGGATGGGAGAATTGCTCGCGTTCAATGGCCAGCACGGCCGATAGGTCGGCGGCCGCGGCCTTCCTAATCCGCAGAGCCGGCGACATGGCCGAGTTTGGTTTCGGCATCAGGCTGGCGCAGGTAAAAAGGAAGCAGCGCCTGCGCATCGCCGCTGGTTTCATGAAGGCGGAACCGCTGCAGCGCGATCTTGCCGATCTCGTTGGCCAGAAAATTGGAGCGGTACGGCCAACGGCACTCGCTGAAACTGCTTTTCAGAAAATCCTTGTGCCGCTCGGCGCCGCTGCCGGTAAAAATCTTGTCGGGCCAATCCGCCAGCAGCGGGACGATAGCGGCAATCTTGAGCAGACAGGGCGGGATCCGTTCGATCACTTCGCCGCCGGCGAGGCTGTAGCCGCCCAGATAGACCTCCCCCTTTTGGGCGTCGATGAGGGAGATGACATTCTGCCGGGTATCGGCGAATTTATAGGCCAGCGCCGCCAGGGAGACGACGCCGACGACGGGTTTGCCCGCGGCAAAGGCCAGCCCCTTGACGGTGGCCATACCGACGCGGATGCCGGTAAATAGTCCCGGTCCGATGCATACGGCGAAGCCATCGATATGCGCGACCGACAGGCCCAGCGTCTTGAGGATGAATTCCAGGCTGGGGACTAGCATGATCGACAGGTTGCCTACCGAGGAAAAATTGTACTCGAGCAGCACCTCTTCATCTTTAAGCACGGCGATGGAAGCGTCACGCGACGAGGTGTCCAGGCTGAGCAGGATCATGACAAATTCTTTTCCATGACCACTTCGCTGCCGCGGTCGAGACAGTGGAACTCGAATTTGTCCATATAATTTTTGATGATCATGATGCCGCGGCCGTTGGTCGAAAGGATATCGCAGCTGCGGATTTTGTCCTCGATCTTCTCGAAACTGACCTGCCGGTCGCCTTCGTCGCGAACGCGCATGCGCAGGAACGATTTCTCCCAGTCGAACTCGACGTGCACCAGCTTGTCCAAATTTTTTTCATTGCCGTGGATGATGGCGTTGTTGATAGCTTCGCGCAGCGATATTTCGATTTTAAAAAACTCGTCGTCGTTGATGGCCAGGATTTTTTTGATGAAAGTCAGGACCAAAACACTCAGTTCCGCGTATTTCAAGTTGCTCTTGAAAGCCATGGAGATCGTATTCGCTTTCTTGCTCATGAGTTTGCAGTATAACAGAAAAAGCGGCGCTTTTCCAGTCCCGATTCGGGCCGGAACGTCCGTCATTTGCAATCCGCTTTTTTTTTCGCTACAATAGCGCCATGGAAAAGAAGGAACTGGAAAACATCGGTGAATTTTTTTCGAAGAGCAACGGCGCCGTGGCCATGCCGCCGGAGAAAAAATGGCAGGAGATTTTTTCCGGCTGGATCGACAAAATAGACCAGGAAAAGATGATGCTCGACCTGTTCGAGTTGAAACTGTGGCTGGAAAGCATCGAGGAATTCAACGCCTCCAGCTACCTGGAGAATCTGATATTCAAGTTCCACGCCCAGGCGGACCGCAATTACGAGTTTTACGTCTTCAGCCTCAACCAGGTGACGGCGCGGATCACCTCCCTGCTCAAGGAACTCGATTTCAAAAAAGACAAGTACTTCCTCAATTTCGAGGAATTCATCGTGGACAAGATCCTGGAAGGGAACATGGAGAAAACGTTTCCCAACCTGAAGGAGCTGTATTCGCCGGAGTCATGGTTCTACAGTTTCCGCATTTTCCTGCAGAGCTTCCGCACCGTGCTCGGCGAGATACTGCACACCGAAATGGTTCCCCAGCGCGCCTACCTGGCCATCAAGAAACTCTACCACCGCGAGCTGCTCGACAACCCGATACTGATCTCGCTGCTCAAGAAGCAGTTCATCCCCAGGATGGACAAGATCTACCAGCCCGACATCTCCGGGATCATCGCCGCCTGCAAGGAAAAGAACGTCCGCAAGAACCTGGGCATCTTCTTCATCCTCTCCTTCCGCATCCTCAAGATCAGCAATTTCATCGAGCTGAACCTGAACAAGAACAAGTACCTGGACATGACCATCCCGCTGATCCTGTCGCTGAAAAAGAACATGGACGCCATCATCGTCTTCAACGACGCCACGCTCTGGCAGAGCCTCGAGTCCGACCCGGGCTTGAAGAAAGAGCTGGCGGCGGTCGGTGCGGTCTTCAAGAACCTCAAAATGGAGTTCAAGAAGATCTTCGAGGGCGAATTGCCGCTGTACTTCGATCCCGACACCAACAAGACCAAGAAGCGGAAGATGATCCAGAACATCGTCATTATTTCCGAAATGGCCATGCAGGAATTGATCGAAAGCGTGGCCCGGCTGTTCAAGCCGGAGATCAGCGGCAGCAGCATTTTCGAAAACTACGTGTCGCGCCGGCAGAAATCCATCGAGGTCAAAAAAAAGCTGATCAAGCTCCACACCAAGATCAACGACTATTTCTCCAACCCGGGCAGCATCGAGCCTTCGGATATCTTCTTCGACATCAACCAGTTCATGGAGACCGACCTGAATTACCTGCTCTACAAGGACTGGAACGAGTTTCTGAGCCTCTACGACAATCTCAGCCGCAGCAATCTTTCCAGCGAATTCGAGCCCGCCATGCGCTCGTTCCATGCCTTCCTGACGCGGGTATTGAAAGAGATCGTCAGCGAAAAAAAGTAATACGCTCATTATGAAAGGATAAACCAACATGTTCGGTTCCATCGGCTTCCCGGAATTGATCATGATTTTCATAGTGGTGCTGCTGATCTTCGGTCCGAAAAAACTCCCCGAATTCGCCAAGCTGCTGGGCAAGACCATCCGCGAGTTCCGCGCCACCGTCGACGAGGCCAAGGCGGCGATCGAGGACGAGATCTACAAGGAAGGGTTGACCAATCCGTTAAGCGGCATCGGCAAGGACATCAAGGACGCGCTGGACATCCGCGGCGCCGTCGAAAAACCGCTGCGAGACATCGGCAAGGACGTCAGCGACGCCATCAACGCGCCCGGTCCCACAACGGGACGGGCGCAACCGCCCAGCCCCAACGGCGGAGCCAAGAAGGCGATCGATGAAAAAAGCGAATGAGATGTCGTTTTTCGAGCACCTGGGCGAGCTGCGCAAGCGCATCATCTATTCGTTCGCGTTCATCCTGGTTTTCTTCATCGCCTCCTGGCGCTTCGTCGACAAGCTGTATTACTGGCTCTCGCTGCCGGTCCTGAAATACCTGCCGCTCCTGCCGTCGGGGGAAAAGAAGCTGGCCTACACCGCCCTGGTCGAGCCTTTCATGATGTACATCAAGGTGGCGTTCATCTTCGCGATTTTCGCGGCCTCGCCGTTCATTTTTCACCAGCTGTGGCTGTTCATCTCCCCGGCTCTGTTCGCCCAAGAGAAAAAATGGGTGCTGCCGTTCGTCATCGCCACCACTTTTTTTTTCCTGCTGGGCGGGGCGTTCGGGTATTTCGTCGTCTTTCCCATGGCCTGCAAGTTCTTCCTCAATATCGGCAAGGATTTCACCGCCATCATCACCATCAACGAGTATTTCGCCCTGGCGTTCCGCGTCCTGTTCGGCATTGCGGCCATATTCGAACTGCCGGTGCTGGTTTTCCTCCTGGCCAAGCTCCGCATCGTCAGCGCCCGCTTCCTGATCCGCTACTTCAAGTACGCGGTGGTGGCCATCTTCATCATCGCCGCCGTCATCACCCCGACGCCGGACATGGTCACCCAGACGATGTTCGCCGTGCCCATGATCCTGCTCTACCTGATCAGCATCGCCATCGCCCTGGCGGTCAACCCGGGGGAAAAGCGGGGAAAAATCGATTCTCAAGCCAATTAAAAAGTTGACTAGGCTGCAACGTCGAAAAAAAATACCGCCCCCTTGCACTAAGAATTTATTTTGTAGGGAACGCAGATCTGCGTTCCCTACCGGGATCATATCTTTTCTGGGTTTTATGGCTGTCGCGGTTGCATGTCCGCATGGCCTGTGAACAATAATGCGTGAATTTAAGTAAGCCTGTTTTTGAAACCGTCCACGAGCTCGTCAATGGCGCCGACATATTCCAAGCCGGCATTCCGGCCGCTGCCGGCGAAGATCACCTCGCGGCCCGGCTTGCGGTAAAAGCGCACCTCGATTTTCGCATCCAGGCTTTCATTGATCTTGGTGGTCATCTCCCCCAGCTTGGGGGCGACCAGTTCCACGCCGGGCGACCTTTCCCCAACAATCTCCAGCCCGTATCGTGAATCCTCTATCGTGACGGTCACATGGTTTTCATCGACGGCAAGGTCCCGCAGCGAGGCGCCGGTATAGGTGGCGAAGCGGTGGATGGATTGTTTATGATACAGGCCGAAGATAAAGCCGGTAAAATGCTTTCCCAACCACGGTATCTTGGCGATCGAACCAAACAGTGACAGCTGCGGCTCGGCAAAATGGTTCGACTGCATCCAGATCCACGATGTGGGCATCGAACGGCCCCAGTCTTTTTCAAGGTAGCCCTTGCCGCCGCCGAATTCCTTGCGCACGCCGTTGACGGTGAAATGGCCTTCGATGGCATGATTGAAGCTGAGCACGCCATGGTAGCACTCCATTCCCGGGACAAACGCGTACCAGCCCATGGCTCCCGGCGAGAGCAGCGACACCGGCCAGGGGACGATGTTGGCAAAGGCCAGGTCGGCTTGGATGGCCACCCCGTCCTGGGCGATATCCAGCCGCATTTTTTCCCGGGAAAAATAATTCTCCCCGATGCTGACGGCAAACTCTTTTTCAGCAGCGCGAAATGCGTCCAGGGGAAAGCGGAAATAATGGGAGCGGCCGTTGCGGGCATCGAAAAACTGGATGAAGCTATGCGATTTGCCGGCATCCTTGGCAATGGCCACGGCCGGGATCACGGCATAGGCCGTGTCTTCGTCGCGGTTCACGTTTTTATAATACCAGCCTTCAAAATAGGCGTTTTTTTTGCCGGCTCCCTGGAAGACGTGCGGTTTGTAGAGGGCATTGATTTTTTTCAGCACCGGCACCTCGAACGTATTGTAGAGGGAAGCCGGCGAAATTGCAACCCGCGGCCACGCCTCCTTCGGCCCGATCATTGGGACACCCGGGAAAACGGCCGAATAACCAGCTTGCAAATAAAAAATCTTTTCCCTATACTATGCCCGTGGAAAGAACTGGTTTTTTACCAGGAAACACATGGAGGGTTTCATGAAAAGTAAGAGTAGGGTTTTTTTGCTCGTCATGGTGCTGCTGATGACGCTGGGCCAGTGCAAGAAAACGGACACCACCGGCCCCCTCGGGACCGTGGTTTTCGTCGGGGCCTCGATCACCGAGAACTGGGACTTCGACCATTATTTCGGCGATTACAACTTCCAGAAGGTGATCTATTACGACTGGGACAAGACCCAGGCCTGGGGGGAGGTGCAGGACTATGATCCCGACATCGTCGTGGTCAAGGAGTGCGGCGCCTACTTCTACACTGACGGCGGAACGCCGCTGGGAGATTACGAGAACTGCATAAGCAGCATGGTCGACCACATCCGCAACATCGGCGCCATACCCGTCCTGTGCACCACCCTGCCTGTGGACGTGGGCGCCGGGGATTGCACCCAGTGTCAACTAGACGATATACGCACTTTCAACGACTGGGTTCGGGGCTACTGCGCCGGCCAGGGCATCGTCCTGATGGATTACTACCAGCAAATCGCCGACGCCCAAGGGCAGCTGCCTACAGCTTACCATGACGGCGACGGACTGCACCCCAATTCAGCCGGCTACGACATCCTCAGCCCGATGGTCGTCCCCACTCTGGAGTCGGCACAGTAGCCGGATAAAGGACTGTCCGCCGCAGTTGACGGATCGCCCGGGCTTCTACCAGATCTTCACCCTCTTGCTCAGCGGCCGCCACATGCGGTCTTTTTCCGTAAGCTGGAAAGCCTCGTAAAAAGGCGTCAGGTCGGACAGGGGGCCGTTTACCCTGTACTTGGCGGGTGAATGGACGTCGCTCTTCACCTGGTTGGCAACCCCCTCGGGCCGCTGGTTGATCATCCAGCCCAGGGCGTAGCCGAGGAAGAAGCGTTTCTCGGGGCTTAGGCCGGCGATCTCTTTCTTCTCCCTGAATTGCCGGGTCTTCCTGAAGGCGTCGTAGCCCATGGTGATCCCGGCCAGGTCGGCGATGTTTTCCCCCTGCGTCATCTCGCCGTTGATGTGCAGGTCGTCCACCGGGTTGTATTCATTGTACTGCTCGACGATCAGGCGCGTGCGGGCCAGGAACTTGGCGCTGTCCTCCGTTGTCCACCAGTTGTTGAGGTTGCCCTGCTCGTCATATTTGCAGCCCTGGTCGTCGAAGCCGTGGATGATCTCATGGCCGACGGTCGACCCGCCGATGATCGCGTAGAGGATGGCGTCGTCGGCCAGGGTCTTTTCATAGCCCGGGACAATGATGTTGGAACCGGGAATGACGATCTCGTTGTTGGACGGGTTGTAATAGGCGTTGTAGGTCTGCGGCGTCATCTCCCACTCGCTGCGGTCGACCGGCTTGCCGAATTTGGCCAGGTTGTAGCCGAAATGCCAGGCGTTGGCGCTCATCACGTTGCGGACATAGGAGGTGCGGTCAACCTCCAGGGCGCCGAGGTCCTTCCAGCGGTCGGGATAGCCCATCTTCATGATGACCGCGCCGAGCTTCTTCAGGGCCTTTTCCTTGGTAGCCGCGCTCATCCAGTCGAGCTCCCTGATTCGCTCGGCATAGACGCGGCGGATGGCCTCACCGATCTCGATCAGTTTTTCCTTTGTCCCCGGCGGCAGGTACTCGGCCACGTACACCTGGCCGATCAGCTCGCCGAGGCTGTCATCGGTCTGCTCCACCACCCGCTTCCAGCGCGGCTTGGGCTCCGGGACGCCCTCCATGGTGGCCCCGTAGAACTGGAAATACTCCCGGTAGGTGTCATCGTCCATGTATTCGGCCAGGTTGTTAACCAGGTGGAACTTCAGGTAGTCCTTCCAGTCGTCCAGCGCCACCCGGTCCATCCTGGCGTACAAGCCCTGCAAAAACTCGGGTTGTCCGACCACGACCGCATCGACGGCGCTCAAGCCCACGCTCTTGAAGAAAAGGGGCCAGTCGAAGCCCGGGGCGAGTTTGGCCAGCTGCATCGGCGAAAGCCGGTTGTAGTTCTTGAGCGGGTCGCGAGTATCCTCCAGCTTGCGCGAAGCCTGAGCGATCATGGTTTCCAGCTTAACCAGGCTGGCAGCCGTCTTTTCCGCTTTCCGCTCGTCATAATTTAGGCACCGGAACAGGCGCCCGGCGTAGGCGGCAAACTCCTTCCGGATCAGCGCCGCCCGGGGATCATTGTCAAAATAAAAGCTGCGATCGGGCAGGCTGAGCCCGCCCTGGTTGATGAAAATCGCGTAGCGCGAGGACAGCTTGTCATCCTGGCCGACATAGAACCTGAACAGCGGTGATCCGGCCACCCGGTGGACGTGAGCCGCAGCCGTCACCACCCCCTTCAGGTCGGTCACGGCATCGATCATGGCCAGCTCTTTGTCCAGGTCGGCGATGCCGCGCCGGTTCAAGCCGGCTTCATCCATGCCGGAAAAGAAGAAGTCGCCGATCTTCTGTTTCTGGCTCCCTTTACCGGCCGTTTTCAGGGCCGCGGCCGATTCGCAGATGCTCCTGACCTGGCCGTTGATCGCATCCTGGATGAGCTGCCAGAGCCCGTTGCTCCGTTCGCTCTTCGGGATCGGGTTCTCCTTGAACCATCTGCCGTTGGCATACAGGAAAAAATCATCGCCCGGCCTGACGCCGGGATCGATATGGGAAGCAAGGGCATCGGCTTTCGCTTCGTCCTGCCGCGATGCGCAGGATGGGAACAACAGCAAACTGAAAAACACAATCGCGACCGCGGCGGCAAACGGCAGGCGCGGCATGCGATCACCCTTGACAGTGAAACCATTTGATTTGTCCATGGCGGGATTCTAACGGGAATGGCTCCGAATTGCAATAAAATGCCCGGGAAACATTAACCGACTCCGGTCACGACCGCGGCGGCGGTGGCGGAAAGGATCAAAATAATGATGGTCGGGGCGGCCCAGCGTTCCCATTCGCGGTCGTACGCCTCTTCGTCGGGCGCCTGGGGAGCGAAAATCGAAAAGCGGGAAAGGTTGAAAACAATCAGGCCGACATTGCTCCCCAACACCAGCCATTCAAGCCATTCACGCCGCGGGCCAAGGCCGGAAAAAACCGGGCGCAGCGGCGCCAGCATGAACCAGACCAGCCCGGCCACCGGCAATTGCGCCAATAAGGCCAGCAAGCGGGCTGGCAGCGGCCCGGTCCGCCGGCGCAGGGCGACCGCCGTGAGTATGAGCGCGACCAGGGCCAGGGCGGCCAGGGTGGCGAAAAACACCGAGTAGGCGGCTCCGGCCAGCGAGCCGCCGGAAACGGCCAGGAAGGCAAACTGGGCGACAGTGCCGCCGACAAGCAGCAGCGACCCGCCCAGGGTCAACGGGAAGCGGGCCATGGCCAGCAGCGACTGGGCGATCAGCCACAGGACCAGGAACGCGGTTCCAAAAAAAACAAGCAACGGCAGCGGTATGATCAGCGGCCAGTACCCAGCCGGTACGGCAACGGCGTGAACAGCGGCCAAGGGGAGGATCAACGCCTGCAGCAGCAGCCACACCCACTTGACCATTCGGTACAGGCGGTTACTATCGGTTATCATGGAGGAATGGTAGCATAGTGTAGGAAAAGAAAAAATGGCGGGAGGTTGAGATGTAGGGAACGCAAATTTGTGTTCCCTACGGAAAGAGATCTTTGATATTGATTAATTGGCCAAAGTGTTATATTCTTCAAAAAACATCCATTAATGCGGTGAAAAAACGGTGAAAAGTCCTGAGAAAATATTATTTTTTATCGCCGCCCGCAATTGCGGATCGACCATCGAGGCGGTGCTGGCAAGCCTTCCCACCGCGATCGGCGATCATGGCTGCGAGACGCTTGTCATTGACGACGATTCCATTGATGGGACATTTTCCAGGACGGCGAATTACCGCTCGCGCCACCCGGAGTTGCACTTGACCGTGCTGTCCAATCCCGAAGCCCTGGGCTACGGCGGAACCCAGAAATTGGGTTTCCATTACGCGATCGAAAAGGATTTTTCCGTTGTCGCCCTGCTCCATGGCGATAGTCCGGCCACGGCCGATAGCCTGGGAAAAATGATCCTCCCGGTCCTGAACGATGAAGCCGACGCCGTGTTCGCCGCGACAAAACCATCAAGCTTCAAACCAACGGGGTGGAGAGTCTATGCGGTTAAAACCCTGAAGCAGATCCCCTTTGCCTTGAATACGGACGGCAGCCACTTCAACAAGGAGATCGCCATTCAACTTGGGCTGAACGAGAGCCGGATACGCAAAATTCCCATCCCCATGGTCGGGAGCGGCGAGGGCTGGCGCGCCAATGGTCTGGCAAGCGCTTGGAATGCCCTGAAATCGTCCCGGCGTGCCCATTTTCACCGGCTGAACATTTCCTTTCACCGCCAGTTCGATATCGTCAAGCCCGGGCGCCACTACCCGCCGAAATTCGATTATCTTTCTTCTCATACCATGGCCATTAATGAAGTCAGCGCGGGGGCCTGTGTTCTGGATATCGGCAGCGGGGCGGGCCACGTCGGCCGCGAGCTCGAAAAACGGGGTTGCCAGGTGACGGGCGTTGATATGGCGACGGAAGCCGAGGAGCAGCTGCTGCAGAGATTCGCGCAAATTGACCTGAACCGCGACCCGCTGCCCTATCGGGCTGATGGCTTCGATTTCATACTCCTGCTGGATGTCCTCGAACACCTCGACCAGACGGCGCAGTCCCGCCTTCTGGAAGAAATCAGGGCGGGGTCAAAATCAAGAAAACCGGCGCTGATCATCACCCTGCCGAACATCGCCTTCCTTTTGATCAGGTTGCAACTGCTGCTGGGCAAGTTCAACTACGGGAAACGGGGGATCCTCGACATCAGCCACCGCCATTTTTTCACTTTTAAATCGGCCCGCCGCTTTCTCAAGCAAGCCGGCTATAAAATTGAAAAAGAAAAAGGGATCCCGCTCCCCTTCCCACAGATCATCGGAAACAATATGATCAGCGGGTTCCTGCTGAGAGTGAATGCCGGATTGATATGGTTTCTTCCCGGCATCTTCTCATACCAGATATTTATAAAGGCGACCCCCCTGCCCACGGAGGGGCAGCTGCTCCAGCTGGCCTCTGAAAAGGCAAAGGAAAAGGAGTCGGACCTGAAAGGGTAACCCTTGCCGCGCCTGGTGGAGCCAGGCGGAATCGAACCGCCATCTCAACCTTGCGAAGGTCGCGTTCTACCATTAAACCATGGCCCCGGCAGCGGCGCGAGATGAGCACTATACCATTAAAAAACCGGCGCTGTCAATCGGAATGAAAATGGAGCGCCAACGAGCTTGCCCATGATCTTAAATCAATTTTTTGAACTTTCCGGCGCTTTTTTCAGTATAATACGGTATTCACCATAGGAGGTCTTCAGTGAAAAAAAATCAAAAAAACCGGCTGCCGGGAATTCTCTTGCTGGCGGCCGTGGCCATGATGCTCGTGGCGGCCCTGCCGCTCGCTGCCGATGAAGGCATGTGGACACTGGACAATCCGCCGCTCAAGCAACTTAAGGAAAAATACGGTTTTGAACCGACCCCGGCCTGGCTCGAACATATCCGCCTGGCATCGGTCCGCGTCGGTGACGGCGGCTCGGGCTCCTTTGTCAGCCCCAACGGCCTGGTGCTCACCAACCACCACGTCGCCCTCGGCCAGCTGCAGAAGGTCTCCACGCCGCAGAAGAACTACGTCGCCGACGGCTTCTACGCCGCCACGCCGGCCGAAGAGCTTCCCTGCCCCGACCTTGAGTTGAACGTCCTCATCTCCATGGAAAACGTCACCGCCAAGGTGCTGGCCGCGGTCAAGAAAGGGATGGACCCGGTCAAAGCGCTGGAGGCCAAGAAGGCCGCCATCGCCGAAATCGAACGTCAGAGTTTGAAGAAGACCCTGCTGCGCTCCGACGTCGTTTCACTTTACCAGGGCGGCGAGTATTGGCTCTACCGCTACAAGAAGTACACCGAGGTCAAGCTGGTCTTCGCCCCCGAGCAGCAAGCCGCCTTCTACGGCGGCGACCCCGACAACTTCACCTACCCGCGCTACGACCTGGACATGGCCGTGTTCCGCGCCTACGAGAAGGGCAAACCGGCCAAGACCCCCCACTACCTGAAATGGAGCGCCAGCGGCGCCGTTGACGGCGAACTGGTCTTCGTGCCCGGCCACCCCGGCTCGACCAACCGCCTGATGACCCTGGCCCAGATCCAATTCCAGCGCGAGTTCACCTATCCCCTGCGCATAAAGGCCATGAAACGCATGCTGGAAGTCGTTAAAACCTACGCCGGCAAGGGCATGGAAGAGGCGCGCCAGGCAGCCTACTCGATCTTTGGCATCGAGAACGGTCTCAAGGTCTCCAGCGGCGAGTACGAGGGCCTCAAGGCCGCCGGCATCATGGAGAAAAAAGCGGCCCAGGAGGTCGAGTTCCGCCGCCTGATCGACTCGAACCCGGCCTGGAAGGCCGAGTACGCCGGTGCCTGGGATCAGATCAACAGCGCCATCGAGAAGGAAAAGCCGCGCATCAAGGAGCTCATCTACCGGGGCATCCCGGGCCAGCGCCTGGGCAAGATCGCCCTTTCGATCGTGCAGCTGGTAGCCGAAGTTCAGAAGCCCGACGGCAAGCGTCTGGAAGGCTTCCACACCGCCGAGCTCGAATCGCTGCGTTTTCGCCTCTTCTCCCCCGCCCCCGTATACCCGGGCCTGGAAGAAGTGCTGATCGTCAACGGCATCAAGCAGATGCAGGAGGAACTCGGCGCCGACGACCCGTTCGTCAAGATCTGCCTCGACGGCAAAACGCCCGAACAAGCGGCCAAGGCACTGCTGGCCGGCACCAAGCTGGCCGACGCCGCGTATCGCAAGCAGCTGGTCGACGGCGGCGTAGCGGCCGTGGCCAAATCCACCGATTCGTTCATCGTCCTGGCGCGCAAGCTGGACCCCATCGTTCGCGAATTGAAAAAATGGGAGCAGGACAACATCGAAAGCATCGCCAAGCCCGCCGGCGAAAAGATCGGCCGGGCGCGCTTCGCCGTCTACGGCAAGAACGCCTATCCCGACGCCACCTTCACCCTGCGCCTCTCCTACGGCGCCGTCAAGGGCTACCCGATGAACGGCACCATCGCCCCGTCCAAGACGACCTTTTTCGGCCTTTACGATCGGGCCGCCTCGTTCGACAACAAGTTCCCCTTCAACCTGCCCAAGCGCGTGGCCGACGCCAGGGACAAAATCGACCTCTCCACCCCGCTGAACTTCGTCTGCAGCGGCGACATCATCGGCGGCAACTCGGGTTCGCCCGTAGTCAACGCCGCCGGCGAATTGGTCGGTCTGGTCTTCGACGGCAACATCGAGAGCTTCATCGGGCGCTTCTTTTACGACGACACCGCCAACCGCACCGTCTCGGTGTGCAGCACGGCCATCATCGAGGCCATGAAGAAGATCTACGGGGCCGAGAAACTGGCCGCGGAGATCCTCGGCAAGTAGAGAATTTTCTCATCCATAAAAAAAAGGTGGGGACCCGCGTCCCCGCCTTTTTTTTTAGGCGATAATTAAAATGACGAAATCAGCGCACCTCGGCTGAGGAGCCCTCGACCTTCTGCCAGGGCTCGCTGCGTCCGCCCAGGTGCTTGGCCAGGAATTCGTCGACGCGGCCGTAGAAATCGAGCCGGTTATTGGGCCGGGCGAAGCCGTGCCCCTCGTCGGTATAGACCACGTAGGTCACCGGCAGGTTCTTGGCGCGCATGGCTTCGACCATCTGCGTAGCTTCACGGATGTTAACGCGCGGGTCGTTGGCGCCCTGGCCCACGATCAGCGGCACTCGGATGTTGGCTGCATGAAACAGGGGCGAGATCTTTTTGTTGAGAGCCTCGTCATTTTCCACGTCCCCTACCTGCCGGATGAACTGCTTTTTAAAGGGAGCCCAATAAGGCGGGATGGACTGGAACAGCGTCTTGATATTGGAGGGGCCGACGCCGTCCACGCCGCAGGCATAAAGTTCGGGAGTGAACACCAGACCGGCCAGCGTGGCGTAGCCGCCGTAGGACCAGCCGTAAATACATATCTTTTTCGGATCAGCGATGCCCTTGGCGATGGCCCATTTTACCGCGTCGGTCAGGTCGTGCTGCATGGTGCCGACGCCCCACTGCCCGTCGCCGGCATGGAGGAATTTCTTGCCGAAGCCGGTGGAACCACGGAAGTTGACCTGCAGGGTGGCGTAGCCGCGATTGGCGAACCACTGCGCCTCGGGATTGTAGCCCCAGCCGTCGCGCCCCCATGGCCCGCCGTGAACGTTGAGCACCAACGGCAGTTTTTTGGCCGCGATTCCGGCCGGCAGCGTCAGGTAGCTGACCAACTTAAAACCGTCGCGGGCTTTGATGACCACCGGTTCCATTTTGGCCATTTTGTATTTGGCCAGGTCGGGCTGGTTGACAAAAAGCAGTTCAGGCTTTTTGCTCTCGCGGTTGTAAGCATACCAGGCTACGGGCCCGTCGTCGACCTGATAGGTGATGAGCCAGTTCTTGTCAGCGCGGTCACGACCCGTAAGGTAGAACTCGCCACGGCCGATCTTGGCCAGAATTTCAAAGTCGGCTTTGATGGCTGGATCGAGTACGCGCCATTCGTTTTTCAGGTAATTGAAACCCACCGCCTGCACCAGGTGCGTATCGGGATGAATGATCACTCCGCCCACATCGACCTTGGCATCCATGGCGATGATCTGCAGTTCCTTGCCGCTGGCGATATCCACTTTGACCAGGCGTGCCGTGTCGGCGCCGACCGAGGTTTCCACGTAGAGGGACTTGCCGTCGGCGCAGAAGTCGTCGATGCCGCCGTTCTCGCCGAAGGGCAGGACCAGCAGGTCGCGCCAGGGCGCGCTGCGGCTGTCACGCACGCGCAGGACCGTGGAAGCATCCTGGGGATTCTGGGCCTGGGTGGCGCGGATCTGGAAATCGGGGTCGGTGACCCAGCCCAGGACATCACCCGGATTTTCCGTGTCCAGGATAATGGCACCGCTGCTCAAGTCGACCCGGTACATGTCGAAGACGCGGCGATCGCGCAGGTTCAAGCCGACCAGCATCTCGTTGGGATACTTTTTATCCAGCATGACGTTGGTGGCGCGTACCCCCTGGAACGGGGTCAGGTCGCGCACTACCTTGGATTCAAGGTCGACCGAATAGATGTGGAAGTTTTCGTCGCCGTTGAGGTCCTGCATGTAGAACAAGTGTTTGCCATCCTCGGCCCAGAAGTGAATGCGGATACCGCGGTGGGTATCGTTGGTCACCTGGACGTCATCGGTTTTGCCGATGGTGCGCACCCAGACATTGAGCACCCCCTTGTCCGACGGGGCCAGGTAAGCCAGGCGCGTGCCGTCGGGCGAGATCCGCGGCGCCGCCTTGACCGGATTGCCGAAAAGGATCTGGCGCGGGATGAGGGGAAGATCCTGGCTGGCCAGTCCGGCGGTCATGGTAGCGAACATGACTAGGGCCAATCCGGCCAGCATGAGAACGTGAAATTTTTTGAGCATTTTTTCCTCCCAGAAAATATTTTATTCATTATAACGCAAATCGGACCGCCGCGGTTGCGCCAGGATGTTTTCCAGGATGCGCACCGCTTCGGCCACGCAGGGGCGGCACACTTTTTCTGCGAGGTTTTTTTCCTTGTAGAGCGCATGGCCGGCCGCGGTAGCCAGGTCGATGCCTGGGAGCAGCTCCCGGCAATAGCAAGAACCGAATTTGGCCTTGAAGCTGGCCATCAATTCCCGCGTCAGGAAGTACGTCTGCTCCTTGGCCTCTAGGTCGCTTGCATGGCTTCGGCCGTGCTTGAGGCCGATGGCCATAATGGCGCCGGTCACCGCTCCGCAGATTTCCTGCTGGTTGGCCATGCCGGCACCAAAACCGGTGGCCAACTTAAGGGCCGTCGGTCTATCCAGATGAAAGTCTTCACAGAAAACACTCAGCACCGACTGCGCGCAATTGAATCCCTCAACCATCATCGCCACGGCTTCTTCACTTTTATTTTTCATGTTATTTCCAAAATAAATATTAGAACAAATCATCCATCAAATCGGTTTTTTTTATTTGTAAATGGTCGGCAACAGCACTCAAAATTCCGCTCAAGGTACCGATCTTCAGGTATTGATGAGCCGGGATGGTGATATGGTGTTCGCCTTGTTGCATGGTGGTCAAACGCATATGGCTTCCGGTTTGCCGGGATATTTGATAACCGTATTTTTTCAGCAATCCGGCCAATTCCAAACCACTGATTTCCCGGGGGAGCTTCATAAAGCCATTACTTCATCTTTTACAATGTGCAGGCGTACGACATGCGGAAGTTCCTTAGGGTCGAAATGGCACTTGACCGCATCGATGATATTATCCTTCAACTCCTGAAAAGTTTCGCCTTCAGTGAATATGGGGAAACCCAAAGCTTTGGCGATAAATCCACCTTCATCGGAATTCTCTATGCTAAATATGATTTCGCTCATCATTTTTCCTTCAATGAATTTTAACACACTAAAGAAAAGCATTCAAATACAATTTTTAAAGTTAGAACACTGATAAAATGAAAAACTTTAGGAAATCAGCTTGGGCAGGGCCGCTTCCACTTCCCGCCATTTATCCTCGTCGAGTTTGGCGCCGATCACTTCCACCACCTTGCCCGACAGCAGCGAGCCGATGCGGCCGCAGACCGGCAGCGGGTACTCCCGGATCAGGCCGTAAAGGAAACCGGCGGCATAGAGGTCGCCGGCGCCGGTGGTGTCGACCGCCTTGGCCGGGATGCAACCGATTTCGTGCCGTTCATTGTTGTGCTTGATCAGGGAGCCTTTTTTCCCCAGTTTTACCACGGCGATGCGGCAGTGGGGGGAAATGGTAACTAGGGCTTCATGCGGGGATTTTTTGCCGCTGAAGGTCATGGCCTCGTCCTCGTTGGCAAACACGATGTCCACGTAGCGGCTGACCATGTCCTGGAGAAAGGCGAGGTTGTCGCGGACCACGTTGTGGCTGGCCAGATCGAGCGATACCTCCAGGTTGGCTTCCTTAGCCAGGCGCACGGCGGTTTCGAACAGCCGGTGGTTCTGCACCATATAGCCTTCGATATGGAAAATATCGTAGCCGGAAAACAGCTCCGCCCGCAGATCGGAGTCGGCCAGTTCCACCGCCGAGCCGAGGAAGGTGGCGAAGGTGCGCTCCGAATCGGGAGTGATGAAGCCCAGCGCCCGCCCGGTCTGGGCGCGGCCGAAAAACATACGCGTGGCCACACCGTGTTTTTTCATTTCACCGTCGAAAAAAGCCCCATAGGCGTCATGGCCGATCTTGCCGATATAACCGGTGCCGATGCCCAGGCGCGCCAGGCCGCTGATGGTGTTGGCCGCCGAACCGCCGCAGGTCTCCTGCTTTTCCAGGCCGGCGACCCCGGCCAGAATGGCGTTGATCTGCGCTTCCGCAACCAACGTCATGCAGCTCTTGGGGAGCTGCAGCGACAAAAGCAGGCGCTCGTCGCCGATGCGGATCAGGATGTCAACCAGGGCGTTGCCCAGACCGAGTACTTTTTTCATGAATTATCCTTGGGTGAAAGGACTGGAGCCCTTTCACAATTTTGTATTTGTGATTTTTTCTATTTCATTCCCGGCCGCCATGTTGACAATCACCGCATTCAGCGAATTCAATTCCTTCTCATCGAGCAGCGCAAAGGCGGCAATGATGACCATGTCGCCGGGCTGGACACAGCGGGCGGCGGCGCCGTTGACGACGATCCCCTTGGAGCCGCGGCGCCAAGGGAGGACGTAGGTGGAAAAACGCGCCCCGTTGTTGATGTTGTAGACGTCCACCTGTTGAAAAACGCGCAGGTTGGCCTTTTCCATTATCTCTTCGTCGATGGCGATGCTGCCTTCGTAGTTGATATCGGAGCCGGTGATCGTGGCCCGGTGTATCTTGGCGACTAAAAATGGGATCAACATGACAAGTCTCCTAAAAGCAGATTATCGATCAGCCGGGTCTTGCCGACGAGGATGGCCGCGGCGATCAGGGTGTTTTCCGGTTCGACCGCCTCCAGCTCGGCCAGGTCCCATGGCCGCACTACGGCGATATATTCGCTGCGCACGAGCGGATCCTTGGCCAATTCGCCGGCCACGGCTTTCCGAATGGCGGCGGCGTCCCGCTCCCCGCTGGTGATCAGGGTTTCGGCGCCAGCCAGCGCCCGAGGCAGATGCAGGGCCGCCCGCCGTTCCTCAGTCGTCAGGTAGACATTGCGCGACGAGAGAGCCAGGCCGTCGCTGTCGCGCACGATGGGTAGGACCCTGACCTGGACCGGCAGGTTCAGGTCGCGGACCATGCGCATGATGACGATCGCCTGCTGGGCGTCCTTCTGGCCGAAATAGGCCCGCTGCGGGCCGACCAGGTTGAACAGCTTGAGCACCACCGTGGCTACGCCGCGGAAATGGCCGGGCCGCGATTTCCCGCACAGGACATTTTCCAAGCCCTCGACGCGGACGTAGGTCTCGTAACCCGGGGGGTATATTTCCTTGGAATCGGGCATGAACAGCAGATCGGTCCGCTCTTTTTCCAGCAAGGCGATGTCGCGCTCCGCAGCGCGCGGGTAACGCCGGAAGTCCTCCGCCGGGCCGAACTGGGCGGGATTGACGTAAATGGACACCACGGCCAGTTCGTTCTCCTGGCGGCACGTCCGCACCAAGCTCAGGTGCCCGGCATGCAGGGAGCCCATGGTCGGCACGAAACCGACGCTTTTTCCCCCAGCCGCGGCCAGGGCGAGGCGCAAACTTTCGATGGAGCGGCAGATTTTCATTTGAGAAATTCTTCGATGTCCTTGTGCAGATGGTAGCTTTCCCGGTCGGCGGGAAAAGCGCCGCTCTGCACGTCGCGGATATAGTCGCGCAGGGCTTTCAGCCACAGGGCGTGCGTGTCGGCGTAGCTGCGGACGAACTTCGGCAGATACATGTTGGTCAGCCCCACCAGGTCCGGGAAAACCAGCACCTGGCCATCGCAGCCCGGACCGGCGCCGATGCCGATGGTGGGGATGGCCAGGGTTTCGCTGATCTTCCTGGCCAGTTCCTGGGGAATCGACTCGAGGACGAGGGCGAACACGCCAAGTTTTTCCAGTTCCACGGCGTCGCTGAAAATCTCACGGGCTTTTTCGCGCAGCTTGCCCTGGACCTTGAATCCGCCCAGCGCATGCACCGATTGCGGGGTCAAGCCCAAATGGGCCATGACCGGGATCTCGGCATCCAGCAGGGCCGCGATCGTTCGCAAGCGCTTGCGGCCGCCCTCGATCTTGACCGCCTCGGCTCCCCCTTCCTTGACGAAGCGACAGGCGTTTTCCACGCTCTTCTCAATGCTCAGGTGGAACGACCCGTAGGGCATGTCGCTGACCACCAGCGCCGGCGGCCGGGCGCGCGCCACCATGGCGGTGTGGTAGATCATTTCCTCCATAGTCACCGTCAGGGTGTTTCCATGCCCCTGCAGCACCATGCCCAGCGAATCGCCCACCAGGATAATGTCGATGCCGGCTTCGGCGGCAACGCGGGCGGTCGGGAAATCATAGGCCGTGACGGCGGTGATCTTTTCACCCCTGGCTTTTTTCTGGCCAAGGCTTAAGCCCGTCCGCTTTTCCGAATCAGGCTGGCGCATAATAACTGATCCCTTTTTTGTGGTTTTTTATTTCCGTGATCAGGTTGTCGATCTCCCTGCGGTTTTCGAAATCGACCTTCTCGACGTTAACCACCAAGAGCGGCGACAGTTTGTAGTTGAAAAAATAGTAGTTGTACGCCTCGTAAATTTCCCGCCAATACTCGCTGGGCATGCGCTTCTCCAGCTCGCTGCCGAGCTTGTGGATGCGCTGGATCATCTCTGAAAAGGAGGTCTGCAGGTAGACGACCAGGCCGCAGGGGACGATCTTTTCGGAAAAAACATGGAGGATCCTTTTATAAATATCCAGGTCCTCGTCGCTGAGGATGGTGTGAGCGTAGATGCCGTCCTTGTAAAAGATGTAGTTGGCCACGGTGGTTTTTTGAAAAAGGTCCTTCTGCTTCATCTCCAGCTGCTGGTTGAAGCGGTTGATCAGGAATATCAGCTGCGCCTTGAGGGCCAGGGGACTGTAATTCGCCGAATAGGATTCGTAGTACTCCTTAAGGAAAGGGTTGCCCTGGTTGTCCAGAACCAGCCGGGACTTGAACTCCTCGGCCAGGATCCGGGCCAGCTCGGTCTTGCCCGACTTGATCAGCCCCTCCACGGCGATATACTTTAGCTCATTCATCGTCCGTCATTATATCATTTACCGTCAGCCCTGTAAATGAAGATAACCGCCGGCTCAGGCAGTGAGGTACAGTCCGTGGATGGCCAAACCGAGGCTCCGCCTGTCGTTATTGGCGAAAAGTTCGTCCGGCACAAAGAAAGGCGAACGCAGAACGATGCGGTAAAAATGGCCACTGCTGAAATCGCAGCCGATCCGGTATTCGGCAAAGGCATGGGCGCGGGTCTCGGTGACGGCCTTTTTCACCGTTTGCCAGGAACGGCCGGCTTCATGGAAAAGCTGGATCTCAACCTCGAAGCCCGTTGCGCCCGCCAATTCTGAAAAAAAATCGATTACCAGGCCGCGCGCAGGGATGCGGGCATAGACGTACGCCCAGGCTTCTCCATTCGTCCAGCGTCCGCCGCGGCCGTGCAGCCCCGGCTCTCCGGGCCAGAAGCCGCGCCCGAACTTGTCGACCGCCTGCTCCCCGGCCTTGAGCGGGGCCGTGGCGAATATGAAGAGGTTCCCCTTGCAGCGGCGACAGAGGGGCTCGACCAGGGCGTCGGCGCAAATAGCGGCGCGGCGCTCCGAGGCGAGGACAACGGCGACGGGGACGGTGGCGATATTCCCGAGCACCATGTCGCCCTCGTAGTCCAGGCAGCAGAGGACATAGTCGCCGTTGGCGAGAAGCCCGAAGCTCCCGGTCATCGAGCAGGGGCGGGACCCGGGATTTTCCTCGTTGTAGATGAAGCGGTCGGCGGTCAGGGCGGAGGCGAGGAACGCCTCGTCGCGGGTCCAAAGCTCGAACGACTTGAAGACGAGGAACACGTTGGGGATCGGCATGTAGCCCCAGAAAACCTCATCCTTGAGGCGGAAGAAATCGGGAGGCAGCTGGGCCCGCGTCGTGGCGATGCGCGAACCGATATGATCCCGGTAAAGGTCGGCGCAGCGGGTTTCTTCGCGGGCGCAGGCAACGGGATACTTCCGGCGCAAACGGCGGCCGAACGAATCCAGGCGGCGCAGCGTCTTTTCGATCCAGCGCCGTTCAGCCCTTGGCGAGGGAAAGTTGGGCCAGGGGTCGAAGGGGGGATCAGCCTGGATGGACGGGTCGTGGCCGACGACATAGTTGGAGGCGATATGGATCTCCAGCCGCGCGCCGCTGCCCAAGCGGAACTTTTCCTCGACCACATCGTCGATCAGGGCGAAAAAATCCTTAAACAACATACGGGGATAACCGCGCATGCGATAGGAATCCCGGGTGGCCGTCTGCAGGCTGAGGGCCAAGGTCACGTTGCCGTGCTTGAGGATCTCCTTCTGGACCGCCTTGTCGGCGAGCAGGGTCATGTTGCTGATCAGGGTGACCAAGTGCCCCTCGCTTTCCAGGAGGTCGAGGTATTCATAGAGGCGCTTGTTGAGCAGC